>DASQZP010001078.1:0-12116 GCA_035638655.1 Bacteroidales bacterium | reverse complement strand
AATTAATGAACAGCTATTATATTTTATAAAGCATACCAAAACAGAGGGAAAGAATCAACTTAAAAAAAAACAGCCCTCATGAATAAGATGAAGGCTGTTCAAATAATTATCTGTAAGATTTTCTATTTGCTTATGATCTTGAATTCAACCCTGCGGTTTTTCTCACGTCCCTCCGGTGTATCGTTCGGTGCGATAGGCTGGGTGAATGCATATCCTTTATATTCAAGTCTGGATGGATCAATTCCTTGTGACACCAGGTAATCTACAACTGCTTTGGCCCTGGCTTCCGAAAGTTTTTTATTAGCTTTCAAAGAACCAATATTATCTGTATGTCCTGAAATTTCAAGTCTCAAACCCGGGTTACTCTTCATAAACTTAACAACATTTGACAGTTCTGCGTACGATTCCGGTTTAAGTGTTGATTTACTGAATTCAAAGAATATATTCTTTAACACTACTTTTGTTCCAACTTCAAGCTTAGTTAATACAAAATTTCTGATATATAATTCATCAGACGGAGATTCTGCCGGATCTACCACGTCAAGGAAGAACAGGTAGCCCTTTGCTGTTATTTCCACACCATATTTTTTCTTTTCAGGAAGTTTCAGCTGATACTTACCATCCTGTCCCGAGATAGAGGTTGCTACTACTTTATTCTGATCGGTATCTATCAGTTCCAGTTTAGCCATTATCGGATCTTTTGTGAGGGAGTCATAGATCATCCCTTTCATCAGCACCGAAGAATCGATGGGTATAAGGGGAGTTTTTTCAGGGAAAAGAGTTGGATGGTCATTTTCAAACCATACGATCCACTGGTTGCTGTTGTCAGTAACCATTTCCTTTTCTGATCCCAGGTAGGTAATTTTATAAATATCCTTTTCGCCAAGGCCGTTTTCACGATTGGCTGCATAATAACCATATTTTCCGCTACCATCGGTTATATAAAAAAGCTCATCATCCGGTGTATTCACAGGATATCCAAGGTTAACCGGCTTTGACCATTCTCCGTATTCATCCATTGAACTTACAAATACATCATAGCCACCCATTGAATTGTGTCCCTTTGAACTAAAATACAGCAAACTGGTATCCGGGTCGAGGTATACAGCTTCTTCATCATAGGAAGTATTAATCACATCACCGAGATTAACCGGGCGCTGCCATCGGCCATTTGCATCCTTTTTAATCCTGAAAATATCCTTTCCGCCCAGGGTTTCCTTTTCTCTATCGCTTACAAAATAGGCCGTCTGACCATCTTCAGAAAAAGTAATACTGGTTTCCTTGTATTTAGAATTAAATTTTCCCGGCAGCTTGTGCGGACTTCTCCATTTGCCCTTTTTAAACTTACTGACGGCAATATCGCCATGATTCTTATAGCCCAGATAAACATAAAGTTCCTTACCGTTGGCAGTTGCATCTACTACAGCGGTGTTATGTTCTCCATTTATCTTTTTACCCAGGGACTCTGCTTTACTCCATTTATCTCTGTTCATTTTGGAGACATAGATCCCTTCCTTATATTTGTTATCAACCCTGCTCCGATCAGATTTTGGTGTAAGATTTCGTCGTGAGGTAAAATAAAGTATCGAATCGTGATTAGTCAAAACGGGACTGTAATCGTCAAAAACTGAATTTACATTTTTCCCAAGATCAGTTATAATCACTCTTTTGGGATCCTGCACCAGGTCTTTTCCATTCATACATTCTTCAATGTACCTGTTTACCTGGTTAACCAGTCCTACATTCTTTGTAATTTCTTTTGGCGAGAGGTTCTTCTTAAATGCATTGTATTTTTCAATGGCCATATCAAATTCCAGCACATACTGATGCGCCCTGCCCAACAATAACTGAATATCCGGTGATACATCATGATCTTTCAGGTATGCTTTTTTCAGGTAGTTAATTGCTTCATATTTATTATCTGTAAACAGATAACACACTCCTATTTTGTAATTAAGTGCGGCATTGTTGCTGTTATATTTGGCAGCATTCAGATAATTTTCCCTTGCCAGCCTGTAAGTTCCTTTTCCGGCAACAAAATATTTATTACCGGTACGGATATTTTTCCAGGCCACATTAAAACCTTCTTTGTTTGGTATCCTGAAATCCATCCGTTTAATCTTAACATTTACCTGGGCCCCGATTGGTGTAGAAAGCAGCAGGATCCCTGTTACTAATAAAAGAAAATATAATGCAGTTTTTTTCATATCAAGTAATAAATTCTTCAGTTTAGGCTATTTACATTCTTTCAGATATTGTTCGGCTTCCTGAATCCCCAGAGAAAAAGCCATTTGCCAGTCGGAACAGGCAGCATCAAGGTCACCTGTCAGTTCCCGTGCGAATCCACGGTTCAGGAAGGCATCGGCATACTGATCATCCAGCTCAATTGCCGCATTATACATTTCAATTGCCTTCAGGTATTCCTGTTGTTTGGTATATACGTTACCCAGGTTATTCATGGCTTTATTAAAATCATTTTTAAGCTTAAGAGATGCTTCCAGATCAGCAGCAGCTTCGGTATAATCGCCCAGTTGGTATCGTGCATTTCCGCGGTTATTATAAGCCCTATAATAGTTGGGATCAAGTTGAACCGCAACCGAAAAACTCTCAATAGCGGCCTGGTAATCACCCACCTTCATTTGCATCGTACCCAGATTATTGTAGGCAGTAACCATGTTAGGATCAAAATTTACAGCCTGTCTGTAATCATAGATTGCTCCCTGGTAATCGTTGATTGCTCTTTTGGTAGAGGCCCTTTCCTGGTATGCCGCAGCGTATTCCGGTTTCAATTCAATGGCACGGGTAAAATCAGACAAAGCGCCGTTATAATCTTTATTTACAAGCTTGTAAACACCCCGATTATAATAGGTATAGCTTGTTGAAAAACCCTTGTCAATTGCCATATTATAATCATTTATTACCGTTTTATCTGATGTATCTTGTAAAAACGTCAGGAATCCCCGGCAAAAATAGGCCTCTCCATTCGCGGGATTGATGCTGATTGCAGAATTAAAGTCGGACATGGCCTGAGAATATTTATTTAATTCATAACTTGCTTTTCCTCTCTGCAAGATCGCCATATCAAAATCAGGCCTGTATTTCAGCGCATTGTCAAAATCAAGTACTGCAGTTGAATAATCCTTTTTGTTTGCAGCTTCAACACCTTTGTTATAAGAAAGATCTGCCATCCGTTTATTTTTCATATTCACATACTCTTTACTTACACTATCCGGTGCGATCGAATCCTGTCCAAACCCACTAAATGAAAAACATGCAAACAAAGCCAGCAAAATGAGATACTTTTGATTCATAGATTATGGTTTTTTATTCAATTTTGGTTATACGGAACAAATCAAATATTGTTAATATTTTTTCATTATTGTTGACTTTTGTTTAAATGTATTATATTTTTATTATTTTTACGCGGATTGGACAATATTAGACACAAACTTGTATCTTTATAGAAAAATATAGCGGAATAAATTACTGGTTTTATGATTACAGACCTGACATACCTGGAAACAATGTCGGCAGGGAATGAAGACCTGATGAAGGAAATGATTGATATTTTCATTGAACAGGTAAATGAATTATCCACTGAAATGCAGCATCATATGGATGAAAATAATTGGATGGCTTTGTCAAAAATTGCACATAAAGCAAAGTCATCAGTTGCTATTATGGGGATGAATAATCTTGCTGCCGATCTTAAACAACTGGAACTAATGGCCAAAGATGCGAAGGAAACAAATTCATATCAAGATATAGTAGAACGCTTTAACACTGAATGCGGACAGGCTGTTGAAGAATTAAAAAGTTTAACCAACAACCATTAAATAAAAAACCAAACCATAAAAACCATGTTAAAGACCGAGAAAATTAACGATATAAATGTCGTTTCTTTTAATAGTGTGAACAGATTTAATGCTTTAATATCGGAACCGGTTAAAGAAGAATTAAATAATTTCTTCAATAAACCGAACACAAAAGTAGTTTTGAATCTCGAAGGGATTAATTTCATTGACAGTTCCGGTTTTGGAGTGTTTTTATCTGCTATGAAAACAGCAAATAACAATTATGGCAGTTTTAAGATATGCAACATCTCTCCTGAGGTACTTGAGTTGTTCAAATTATTGCAACTTCACAATGTTTTTGAAATTTACGGCACGCTGGATGATTGTTTAAAAAGTTTTTAAAACAAAAGAGTAATCCCGGACTTCCGGGATTCTTTATTTCTACAATTAATTTCTGAATATCAGCTCACCCTGTTCAACATCTACTTCCACTTTCTTTTCCTTATCAATTTTATTCGAGAGAATCTGACGTGACAATTCATTCAGTATGTATTTCTGCATTACTCTTTTAACCGGTCGCGCTCCAAAAAGCGGATCAAATCCGGTTTTTGACAAATAATCGATTGCCGCATCCGTAATATCAAGTGATATATCATTTTTCTCAAGCATTTGCCGGATCTGACTAAACTGCATCATCACAATATCACGCACTTCATTTTCTGTAAGAGGGGCAAACATGATCAGTACATCAATACGATTCAGAAATTCTGGTCGAATTGTTTGTCTAAGTAATGAAAAAACAGCCTGTTTGGTTTTTTCCATTACTTCTTCCCGGTTGGTTTCATTGAGACCACTCAGGTTTTCCTGAATAATATGCGAACCAACATTAGAAGTCATGATAATAATAGTGTTTTTAAAATTGACTATACGCCCTTTGTTATCTGTTAGTCGCCCATCATCGAGTACCTGCAGCAGAATGTTAAAAACATCCGGATGTGCTTTTTCAATTTCGTCCAGCAAAACAACCGAATAAGGTTTTCTTCTGACAGCCTCAGTAAGCTGACCCCCTTCATCATAACCAACATATCCCGGAGGGGCACCAATCAATCTTGACACAGAATGTCTTTCCTGATATTCAGACATATCAATCCTGGTCATCAGGTTTTCATTGTCGAAAAGAAATTCAGCCAGTGCTTTGCCCAGCTCAGTTTTGCCCACACCTGTTGTTCCAAGGAAAATAAAAGAACCAATCGGTTTCCGCATATCCTGTAGGCCGGCCCTGCTCCTTCTTACTGCATCTGCGACCGCGGCAATGGCCTCTTCCTGTCCGACTACTCTTTTATGCAATTCATCCTCCAGACGCAATAGTTTTTCACGTTCACTCTGCAACATACGGCTTACCGGAATACCTGTCCAGCGGGACACAACATCAGCAATATCTTCGGTACTTACCTCTTCTCTGATTAGTGCTGAATCGCTTTGTACTACATCCAACTCTTTGCGAAGTTCTTCTATTTTTTCTTCGGCCTGTTTGATCCTGCCATATCGTAATTCTGCAACCTTTCCGTAATCACCCTGTCGCTCAGCCTGATCAGCCTCTACTTTATAATTTTCAATCGCTGTTTTCTGCTGCTGAATTGAATCAATAACGCTTCGTTCCGACTCCCATTTGGCTCTCATTGAGGCGCGTTCTTCATTCAGATTGGCAAGCTGAGCCGAGAGAGATTTTACTTTGGCAGAATCACCCTCTCTTTTAATAGCTTCTCTTTCAATTTCCAGCTGCCTGATCCGACGTTCAATATCATCAATTTCCTGGGGCAATGAATTCATTTCAAGCCTCATTTTGGAGGCGGCCTCATCAATCAGGTCGATCGCCTTATCGGGCAGAAAACGATCAGTAATGTATCGCTGTGAAAACTCCACCGCAGCAATAATTGCTTCATCCCTTATCCGCACCTTATGATGTGCTTCGTAACGCTCTTTAAGGCCCCTCAGAATTGAAACCGCACTGGCAGTATCCGGTTCATTTACCATTACAATCTGAAACCTGCGCTCAAGAGCCTTATCTTTTTCAAAGTACTTCTGATATTCATTCAGTGTAGTAGCACCGATTGCTCTCAAATCACCTCGCGCCAGTGCAGGTTTCAGTATGTTGGCTGCGTCCATGGCACCTTCACTTTTCCCTGCTCCGACAAGCGTATGAATTTCATCTATAAACAATACGATCTCTCCGTCAGATGCCACTACCTCATTTACAACACCTTTAAGTCTTTCTTCAAACTCTCCTTTGTATTTGGCACCCGCAACCAGGGCTCCCATATCCAGTGAAAACACCTGTTTGCTTTTCAGGTTCTCCGGAACATCACCGCTCACGATCCTGTGCGCCAATCCCTCAGCAATAGCAGTTTTACCAACACCGGGTTCTCCTATCAATACGGGATTGTTTTTTGTACGACGACTCAGTATCTGCAACAAACGCCTGATCTCATCATCCCGGCCAATAACCGGATCCAACTTGCCCAGTCGTGCACGCTCATTTAAATTAATGGCAAAACGCTCGAGTGAGTTAAAAGTATCCTCCGCAGTCTGACTGTTCACTCGGGAGCCCTTTCTCAACTCATCAATTGCTTTCTTCAGATCCTTTTCATTAATACCGCTGTCTTTCATTAGACTGGAAACATTGTCTCCGGAAGATAATAATCCCAGTAGAATATGTTCAACGGACACGAACTGGTCCGAAAAATCTTTGGAAATTGCCAGGGCCTTTTGCAGTGCTTTATTGGAGGCTGATGAAAGATATTGCTCTCCACCGGTTACCTTTGGATATGATTGAATTATGCTTGTAAGCACCTGGTCAAACCTGGTCATGTTCACATTTAATTTCTTGAAGAGAAAAGAGGTCACATTTTCTCCGGTATTTAATACACCTTTTAGCAAATGGCCTGGTTCTACTGCCTGATGATCCATTCCCTGTGCCATGGTAAAGGCATGTTGAATGGCTTCCTGCGCTTTTATGGTAAAGTTATTAAGATTCATTTTTATGATGTCTCCTTTATTTGTTGTTATATTTTAAACTTGGTTCTCATGAAGTCATCAAAAGCTTTGCCAATAAAAGAAACACAATATCCACTGTCAAATTGACAGTAAATGTTTTAAAGTTATGTCAAACTAACAAAAAATGCCCCGGAAATCATGATTTCCGGGGCATTTCGGCCTAAGCCGCATATAAGTTTATATTGATTAATAATTTTGTCTCTTTTTAAAGCACTAATCCACAACAATTACCAGAAATTTTGAAACCTTCCAGAAAGCGGTCGGGTCTTTAATTTCAAGACTTTCAATGGAACCGTCTTTTTCCTTAAATTCATAGGAACCCTCAGGGTGTGTTGTGATTAATTTTGCTTTTTTCACATACAAAGGAATTGAAGTGACATCTCTAATATCAATCTTAGTAAAATATTCTTTATTAAAGTCCTGAACGAGTTTTTCAACTTTACCAAGGCCAATGAAACCGCCCTCTTTGGTAATGATGCCTTCCGCTTTCAATTCTTTGTCAGTTCCGTATGCATACCAGGCTGTGTTGAGTTTCGTATCCTGTTCAGTAATAATCGTTTTCTTCTCCTGATTGGCCATGGTAAGGGTGTCAACTGTTGCATTAAGCTTGTCAACCGCAAAATTCAGATTAACAAGTTTTTCTTTCAAAGAACCAATTTCTGAATCTTTTTCCTTGATCTGCTGGTTTACATTATCCATCAGTTTCTGAAATTCAGCAATCTTAACATTAGAATGCCTTAACTTATTATTAAGGGTTTTAATTTGCTGCCTGTTTTGGGCCATCAGGTCGTTGATAGTCTGGATATCCTGACTGATTTGTTCCCGGGTATTTCCCTCTTCAACATCCCCCTGGGCCTTTTTGGAAATAACAGATTCCTTTTCCTTTATTACCGACAGATTATCCTGAATCTGGTTAAATGATGCAATCAAGTCATTGATTGTCGAATCTTTCTTTTCATTTACCTGTTTCAATTGAGCATTTTCCTGCTTTAATTGATCAAGTTCCTTTTGATGACACCCTGAAAAAACCAGGCTGACAGATAAAATAATAAATATTAATTTTTTCATAATTGTGAATTAATTTGAGATGCTATGAGATAATTTTAATCTAATCTACAAAAAATAAAATTTGTCTACTATTAATACTTAAAAATATTTTTTCTTGCAATTAGGATAACCTTTCTCAATTTAACAAAATTGTGCCATTCTATAATCAAACTTCATATACTATTATATTACTGTATGTTAACAATAATAACGAAAGAATCAATTTGTGAAATGGGGTATTATATGTACAGATTTATTAGCAGACACATAACAATAATGTGTATTATTTTCCACACATTAATAATAAATTCTATGTGATAAAACATATAGCCAGCTGATTATTTATATTGAATCTATTTAGAAAAATACCTATCTATGCTGTTAATTAATAACCATTTAAAAGAAATTACAACTATGAAAAATACGCTTTTTTTACTTCTATGATCCCGGGTCATAATTCACTGATCCGGTTTTTTTTTAATGCTGACTAATCTTCTTACTAAACCAATGAACCGGAGAAAAATAAACAGAATCATTCACAGGGACCTGGGCTATATATTTTTTGGAATGACCATTATTTACTCTGTTTCCGGCGTTGCTCTCAATCACCTGTCGAATGGAATCCAAATTATATCATCCGCAACCGGTCTTTTACCAGTGAAATAAAATTGAAACAGGATAATATCAATAAGACAACAATTTTAAATCTGCTGGATGATGCAGGAGAAGAGAAGAATTTTAAAAAGTATTATTTCCCTTCTCCCGGTATTCTGAAGGTTTTTTTGAAAAATGGATCACTTATACTTAATACTGAAACCGGAGAAGGCAATATTGAAACCATCAGACACCGGCCCGTATTTAAAGAGATGAACTTCCTTCATTATAACAATGCAAAACATTTGTACACCTGGTTTGCCGACCTGTTTGGGGTAGCCCTGATATTGGTTGCTGTTTCCGGATTATTTATCCTCAAAGGAAAAAAAGGAATAACAGGAAGGGGAGCATGGCTAACATCTGCCGGTATACTTATCCCTCTATTATTTCTTTTGTTTTATCTTTAATTATCGACAGAATAAATAAGTACAACAGAAGAATGCAAAATCTGAAAAATTCAGAATGACTTTATTCATTTTTGCCTGGTTTACTGATAGAAGTTTAATAAATCAATAGCGTATTAAATTCTTCAATGTACCTATTTCAATAAATGTTGCACCCTGGTTTCGTCCGAAATTACCCGCGAGCACAACTGCTTTTTCTTCTTCCTTCATACATTCATGCTCCAGTAAAAAAGACGCCGCAAATGAAATAAACTCATTTGTTGATTCGGGGCGGTCTTTGAAATAAGAATACACGCCAAAGGATAAATTAAGTTCACGCATCACCTTCTTGTTGCCGCAAAATGCGTATACAGGCTTACGTCCCCTGTAAGAAGCCAGGTTACGAATTGTACGGCCTGACATAGTATCTGCAATTATTGAACCGGTATCCAGCCGAATAGAAGCTTCTACTGCCGATTTTGTAAGGAATGCACTGGTTTCACTACTCAGCACAACAGCCGGAATATCATGCCAGTCGTTCCTGCTCTTTTCCACCTCAAAAGCTACCCTGGACATCGTCTGAAGAGCTTCAACCGGATATTTTCCGTAGGCGGTCTCACCACTTAGCATTATTGCATCAGTCTTTGAATAAATAGCATTGGCTATATCACTCACCTCTGCCCTGGTCGGACGCGGTTCCTTAATCATCGAATGAAGCATTTGAGTAGCGATAATTACCGGTTTGCGCCGCTGAATACATTTATCAATAATGTTTTTTTGAATGCCTGGTATTTTCTCGTAGGGAATTTCTATTGCCAGATCACCTCTTGCCACCATAATGCCGTAAACATGGTCCAGAATCTCATCAAGATTGTCAACTCCATCCTGATTTTCAATTTTTGCAATAATCTTTATTTTACTTTTTTTCTCATCCAGAATGCGCTGTATTTCAAATACATCTTCCTTACTTCGCACAAATGAATGCGCTATAAAATCCAGATCATTCTCTACCGCAAAATAAATATAGTCCCGGTCCTTTTCGCTGAGAGAAGGGAGATTAAAACTGGTTTCAGGCACATTAACACTTTTACGCCCCTGCACTGTACCATTATTATTGGCCCGGCATATAAGAGAATCGCCCTTCTTTTCCAGTACCTCCAGCTCCACGTATCCGTCATCAATCAATATTTTACTGCCAACAGCAACTTCATTGGTGAAATTTTGGTAAGAAACACGTATACATAGTTTCGAAGATAGTTCATCAGGACCGCCTTTGACCAGAATCGTCTGACCTCTTTCAAGTATAATATCCTCCTCTGTCTTCGTAGTTCTTATTTCAGGTCCTTTTGTATCCAGTAATAAGGCAATCCTCTCAGATACTTTCCTTACATTGTCAATAACTTTCAAAGTATCCTGCCTTGTTTGATGAGCAGTATTAAGCCTCACCACATCCATTCCAGAACGGTATAGCTTTTCAATAAAGTCAATATCACAGCGCCGGTCAGAGATAGTTGCAACAATTTTAGTTTTCTTTTTCATCTTTCTGGTATTTTTAGGCTTATGATAATTACATTTGCATTTACCGGATAAAACCGGTAACATAAATATTAGTTCAACCACTTCCCATAATAGCCTATATTTCAAAACAAAAGCCACAACAGATTAAGACCACGATGAACGACTGGAAAATATACTTTGAAGGATTTGAAAATTTTCTGCGCCTTGAAAAATCTCTTTCAGAGAATTCCATTGTTGCCTACCGTGATGATGTCAGGAAGCTAACCGATTTTCTGGGAATGATTAACTCTCCTGCACCTGATCAGCTTGAGTTAAAACATCTCGAACAATTTGTGCAATGGATTAATGAAGCAGGTCTCGGAGCCCGTACCCAGGCACGAATCATTTCAGGAATCAGGGGATTTTTTCGTTATCTCACAATGGAAGGAGTAGTTACAAACGACCCCTCTCTCCTGTTGGAAGCGCCCAGGACAGGAAGGAAGCTACCAGAAGTACTGGAAGTACATGAAATTGATTTGCTGATCTCGGCCATCGACCTGAGTAAGACTGAAGGGCAACGTAATAAAGCAATGCTGGAAACACTTTACAGCTGCGGACTCCGTGTATCTGAACTAACAGAGCTGAGAATTTCAAACCTGTATTTTAAGGAGGGATTTATAAGGGTTACCGGGAAAGGTAACAAAGAGAGACTGGTGCCGGTAAGCAACAGGGCAATAAAAGAAATAAACTACTATTTTCAGGACCGCAATCACCTGCATACTATCAAAAAAGGAAGTGAGGATATTGTGTTTCTTAACCGCAGAGGAGGCAGGCTATCCCGGGTTATGATATTTACTATTGTTAAAGACCTGGCTGTTGCCATCAATCTTCAGAAAAAAATAAGTCCACACAGTTTACGCCATTCATTCGCCACCCACATGATAGAAGGCGGAGCAGATTTAAGGGCAGTGCAGGAAATGCTGGGACATGAATCGATCATAACAACCGAAGTATATACCCATCTCGACCGTGAATATTTACGGGATACTATTATTCAGCATCACCCTCGCGCTTAACCTGCTTGTTTGTAAATAATTGTATCACTTTTTCTGTAAATTAACATGTTAAAGAATACATTTTTGCATTTTTTTAGATACATTTGTACCCCTGTTTAAAAATGCATTTAAAATTACTATTATTCATATTTAAAATAACCAAAAAAAGGAGTTAACGATGTCCACAGTTAAACGAGTTTATACGTTCGGCAATAAGGAAGCCGAAGGAAGAGCAGACATGAAAAATCTTCTTGGCGGGAAAGGAGCCAATCTTGCAGAAATGAGTCTGATTGGTGTTCCGGTACCCCCGGGACTTACCATTACGACAGAAGTATGTACAGAATACAATTCTCTGGGCAAAGAGAAAGTAATCAGCCTGATTAAAGAGAATGTTGAAAACGGTATTCATAATATTGAAAATATTATGGGTACAAAATTTGGAGATTCTGAAAATCCCTGTCTTGTTTCTGTTCGATCAGGAGCCAGGGCTTCTATGCCTGGTATGATGGATACCATTCTTAATCTTGGGTTGAATGACGAAGTTGTGGAAGGAATGGCTAAAAAGACTGGCAATTCCCGTTTTGCCTGGGATTCCTATCGTCGTTTCGTTCAGATGTATGGTGATGTTGTAT
>DASQZP010001077.1:0-10486 GCA_035638655.1 Bacteroidales bacterium | reverse complement strand
GGAATTTTTACGTGAAGTTAATAATGGTGTTATGCAGATTCTGAAAGATAAATCTGCGCCGCTTATACTGGCATGCACTGACTCAATTGCTCCTGTTTACAAGGAAGTAAACGAATACAAGAACCTTTATGACCGGATAATTCCCGGTAACCCTGAACATTTTGAGCCAGGTATGCTGCACGAACATTCCTGGCAGGTGATCAGTGATTATTTCAGTGATAAACTGAATGAAAGAAAAGAACAATATATGGATTCCATATCCAAATCAAGAGCTTCAGTTGGTGTGGAAGAAGTTACTTCCGCAGCACTTAATGGCAGGGTGGATACCTTGTTCATTAAAAAGGGTGAAAAGATCTGGGGACGTTATTATCCTGAACTCGACCGTGTTGAGGTGCATGAGGAGAGCCTGACTGGTGATGCCGAACTTCTGGACTTATGTGCAGTCAATACTTACCTTAATAAAGGGGATGTATTCCTGCTTGACGAAAATGAAATGCCTGAAGACGGGACAGTTGTAAATGCAATATTACGCTATTAAGGTAATACAACAGAAATTTTTAATTCATTTAATGTATGGCAACAAACCTGGTTGTTGCCTGTTTCAAAGGAGAGTTCGGTTAAAGAGAATTCTCCTTTTCTTTTTCCTGATAATGAGTAGGTAAAGAATTCTACATTTTATTTTAAGGGGGAAAAAACAGTTTTTGTTTGTTTTTAATGAATCCTTTATGTACGGCGGGTTAACAATATTTAACATGAAATATAAAAAGTTTGGCAGGATATTGTTGCACTTTTACATGTAATAAAATTTACACTTCAAAATCTAATGACCATGAAAGCACAATTGAGTAATTTCAGAGTAGCATTGGTAATCGCGAACGGATTTATTGATCGCGAATTCCGGGAAATTTCCGAAAAGCTTGATAAGCTGGGGATAATACCTGATATTATTTCTCCTGAAGAAGAAGATATAAAGTCTTCGGATTATCTTACCAGTGAAATTGTACCGGGAACCACCGGAGGAATTCTCTTGCGTGTGCATACTCCGATGTTCAATACTAATAGTAATCAGTTTGATATGATTATTATACCAGGAGGTGCTTTTGAAGTGTACAAATTAACTTCGGATGCAGCAGTACTTGAATGGCTGAAAAGAGGGATTGAACTTAATAAAATGATGTGCTTCTCATCCCAGGCGATTGAAGTATTGCTGGAAACAAATTCAGTTGAAGGACGATTTGTGACCTCACCCGTTAAATATAAGTCACAGGTTTTGAAAGCAGGAGGCTACTGGGTGAATGATTCTGCGGTATCTGATAAAAATATTATCACCGGAAAGAATACCGCTTCTGTTGGAGATTTTGCCACGAAAATTGAAGATCACATTTTGCGTGTACAATTGCTCGCAAACTTCTCCAAAAAGGCAGATAACCTAAAAAACAGGGTTCAGTAATAAAAAATAAAGGCGCCGCCAGGGCGCCTTTTCCTTTTCTGCCTTTTTCCTTCCTCTAATCGTTCACTTCAAAAGAAATTTTTGCATGCACAGTGTAAGACACAATTTTCTGATTTTCAACCCTGGCATGCATTTCTTTTACCTCTACCGATGTAATGTTTTTTACAGTCTTTGAAGCTTGTTCCACAGCATTGTGGGTAGCTTCCGTGAAGCCCTTGTCTGAAGTGGCTATCACTTCAATTACTTTTACAATTCTCATAATTCCTGGATTTTTAGGTTATTAATAAGGTTTTTAGTGACTTATTAAGATAAGAAATTGAAGGCAGAAAGTCCAGTAATTGTCTCTTTTTTTGAGTATCAACATTAATATTTGTTACTGTTTTTAAGCAATGCTTCCAGCCTGGACCTGCCCAACTATATCACCCAGTGCTAAAAACTAAAAATGCAAATACCTGGTGGACCCCCCGCGGAAGTCTATTTCATTGAAGAGGGAATTTTACGGGCGTGTTGCCGGAAATTTTTCCAGGGATCTTCGGTATGACTGACCCGCTGGAGGATGTTTTCCAATGTATATTTTCTGGCTGAAAGTTCATTATTTACTTCTTCCCAGTGCAAAGGTGCTGCAACGGGGCCGTTTTTCAATGGCCTTACCGCATATGGAGCTGCAATAGTCTGGGCGTAGGAATTTCTCAGGTAATCGATGAATAGTTTCCCATTTCGCCCTTTCTTTGCCAGTGTGGTTGTGAATAGATCCGCATTCTTATCAGTGGTAAATTCCGCAATTTCCTTCGCCAGGTTTCTCACTTCTTCAAATTTCTTATCTGCTTTAACCGGAATAGTAATATGCAGTCCGGCCGATCCGCTTAATTTTATGAAAGCTTCCAGACCGGCTTCTTCTTCAACTACTGCTTTCAATACTTTAGCTCCCGTGATCACCTGTTCGAAATTACCACCATCCGGCGGGTCCAGGTCAAATACCATGATATCCGGTTTGTCAGGCTGATTCTTTGTGCTCAACCAGATATGTGCAGTGATCATATCCTGGTTGACGAGATACAAAAGCGTAGATTTGTTATTTATAAGCACCATGTCATTGGTTCCCCCGGATTCCTTCTTAACTTTCACACTCTCAATCCATTCAGGGAAATAATCCGACCGGTCTTTCTGGTAGAATCCTTTTTCTCCTATTCCTCCCGTATATCGGTGCAGCATCACCGGACGATCCTTCAGAAAAGGTAGCATGAGTTCTGATACGCTGTCGTAATAGTTTATGAGATCGTGTTTGGTAATACCGGCACCCGGGAACAACACTTTATCTCCATGTGTTAGCTCAAAGCTGAATTTTCCGGCACCCAGTATTTTTTTATTTTTCTTTTCTGACATATTCGGGATTTTTATCATCGCGTAATCCCAAAAATCTGGGATGCCGCAGTTTATCATCGTTTGTCCATTCTGTAAAGCCCACCTCACATACAAGTTTTGGACTGATAAAATGAATGTGTTTTTCCTTTATTTCCTGCTGCTCAAAGGGATTTTGCTGCTGCGTGAGTCTGTCCATCTTGTGGCGCAATTTTTCAAGGGTCTTATCATCATAACCGGTTCCGACTTTGCCGGCATACTGAAGTTTATCTTTTTCGTAGAAACCAATCAGCAGGGCACCGAATCCTTTTCTTTCTCCTTCCGGGTCAGTAAATCCGCCGATCACAAATTCCTGTTGGTTGACACACTTAAATTTCAGCCATTTTTTTGACCGGCTGCTCACATATTCACTGTCTGCTTCCTTGGCAATAATTCCTTCCCAGCCTTTCTTGCACGCTTCATTATGGTAGGATTCACCACTGCCATTTCGGTGCGGAGTAAAACGCACTACTTCTTCATAGATCAGGAGTTTTTTCAATATGGATTTCCTTTCACGTAAAGGTAACTTTCTGAGTGAATAACCATCCAGGTGCACGATGTCAAAAACATAATAAAACACCTTAATTCCGCTTTCACTGATCTCTTTTTCATCGGTTAGCTGCATGCGATGCTGAAGTTTTGAAAAACTGGAGGTTTTTCCGTCAAACGCGACTATCTCTCCATCTATCAGGTAGTCAGGTGAAAACTGGTTTTTAAGACCGTCTCTTATCTCAGGATAACTGCTGGTAATGTCTTTTCCTTTTCTTGAAAATAATTGTACCTGATTACCCCTGCGTGATGCAAGTGCTCTTTCTCCATCCCACTTCCGCTCAAAGATCCAGTTATCATCCGAAAAGTAATCGTGTGAAAGAGTGGCAAGCATGGGAGGGAATTTATCGGGGAATTTTTCTTCCGATAGTTGATCCTTTTGGTTTTTATTCAGTCTTGACAGTATGTTATTCATGAGACTTTTCCTCCTTTGCGATCTGGTTCAGGGTTCTGCCAGTTTTAACAGATTTGGGTTCAGAACTTACAGGATTTCTGCGGGCATCTGCTTCCTCGTCTTTCATCTTTTTCATTAACCATCTCTTATGCTTTTTATCTGTATTGATCAGCACATATCCGCCCTTAAGTTTTTCTCCCTTGAGCCATACCTCAATTTTACCTTCTTTGTATGATTTGTCAAGAGATGCACCATCATCCTTCTTTTCTCCCCTGATATTGATAAAAGTACCTTTGTCCCAAACCATTACAGTACCACCGCCATATTCATCTTCCGGAATTAAGCCTTCAAAATCTGCGTAATCCAACGGATGATCCTCTGTATGAGAAGCAAACCTCTTTTCATCAGGGTCAGTAGAAGGTCCCTTTGGTACAGCCCAGGATTTTAATACATCTCCCGACTGCAGCCTGAAGTCGTAATGCAGGTTGCTGGCATCATGCTTTTGTATCACAAAAATATTTCCCTGTTTGTTCTTATTGCCTCCTGATGGTTCACTGGTTTTGTTAAAATCTCTTTTTTCCTTATATTTCTTAAGATTATCTGATGATTTATTTGTCATAACAGTTAATTTTTTTAGCTTAAAAAGCACCTTATATCAAGTATGCTGTTTTTATTGCAGTAAGTGGGTTAGAATCCCGCCTGCTATGTGTGGCTGTTTACTTACATATGCTATTATACAAACTTATTGCCAGAATAATTTGTAACATGCACTAATGCAGTATCCAGCGAGGATTCCCGTTTTTATAACCTGGCCGGTCAGCCGGAATATGTTTGTCTTGAGATTCCCTGTTTGTGTAACAATTTCCACACAAAATACTTTATTTTTAATTTATTTTTAGTTTTCGGTTCTTCTCTATCGTACAGCATGCCTGATCTGAATGGCATCAGTGCTCACTGCCTTTTCTGTCTGGCATATAATTGGTCTTTTACCACTGCAGAAAAGGAGGATTTCATTATGGCAAAAACTATCTCAAAAGAAGAACTAAAGCAAAAGTTTGATAATAGTGATGACTTTACACTGATTGAGGTGCTTGAAGCACCTTCTTATGAAAAATCACATATAAAAGGAGCCGTAAATATTCCGCTTGCCCATCTTGCAAAAGAGACGTCTGAACGATTTCAAAAAGAAGATGAACTTATAGTGTACTGCGCCGATTTTGATTGTTCTGCCAGTCCGAAAGCAGCTGATAAACTGGAAAGTATCGGCTTTTCGAATGTTTGGGATTTTTCCGGCGGCAAGAAAGAATGGAAAGAAGCTGGATATCCCATGGAAGAAGGTAAATCCTGATAACTTTTTTAAGTGCATAACCTAATTAAATCATTAACCTGATATGAGCAAAGAAGATAAAAGTAAGATTTATGAAACAGAGAACAGGGAATGGCTTGATTCCCTGGAGTATATTCTGCAACATGAAAGTCCCGACCGGGTAAACGAACTGCTTACCCTGCTGAACCATCGGGCTTCGCAGGAAGGAATCCATTTTAGTTGTCCGGGTACTACACCGTATATCAATACCATTCCACGTAAAAACGAAGTGCCTTATCCGGGTAGCCGTGAGATTGAACGCCGGATCAAAAGTATTGTACGGTGGAATGCGATGGCTATGGTTGTAAGGGCAAACCGTGAATCAACAGGCATAGGCGGACATATTTCTACCTATGCATCAGCTGCTACGTTGTTTGAGATTGGCTTCAATCATTTTTTTAAAGGAGGCGATAAGGATAATGCCGATATGGTTTATTTCCAGGGGCATGCTTCACCGGGAGTATATGCAAGGTCATTCCTGGAAGGCCGCCTGAGCGAGAAAGACCTTAAAAATTTCCGGCAGGAGCTGCGCGAAGGAGGAGGCTTGTCTTCTTATCCCCACCCGCGACTGATGCCCGGGTACTGGCAGTTCCCGACGGTTTCCATGGGATTGTCTCCTTTGATGGCTATTTATCAGGCCAGGTTCTACCATTACCTGGTGGACAAAGGGCTGAAAGAAAACACCGGACAAAAAGTATGGGCGCTGCTGGGTGATGGCGAGATGGATGAACCTGAATCGATGGGCGCACTTACCCTGGCTTCCCGGGAGAAACTGGATAACCTGGTATTTGTAGTGAATTGTAACCTGCAACGGCTTGATGGTCCGGTTAGGGGAAACGGCAAGGTAGTGCAGGAACTGGAAGCTGCATTTAAAGGGGCCGGCTGGAACGTGATCAAAGTGATATGGGGAAGCGACTGGGATCAACTGCTTGAAAAGGATCATGACGGCCTGCTGATGAAAAGGATGAATGAGATTGTAGATGGTCAGAGCCAGAAATATTCTGTAGCCGATGGCGCTTTTATTCGGAAAGATTTTTTTGGTACCGATGAACGATTGCAGAAGATGGTTGAGAACTATTCGGATGAGCAATTACAAAAGATGGTGCGGGGTGGCCATGATCCGAAAAAAGTGTATAATGCTTTCAGAAAAGCAATGGGACATGAGGGCTCTCCTTCGGTGATCCTGGCAGTTACCATTAAAGGTTACGGACTTGGTGAAGCGGGTGAGGGCAGGAACGTGACCCACCAGCAGAAAAAACTCAATGAGGAAGAATTGTTACAGTTCAGAAGTCGTTTCAATATTCCTGTCTCTGATAAGGATGTTGGCGAGGCTCCTTTCTATAAACCAAAAGAAGACAGCGAAGAGATCAAATACCTTAAAAAAAGAAGGGAAGAACTGGGTGGATACCTGCCGAAAAGGAATGAAAAGAATTTTGAGCCCATCAATATGCCGGCAGACAAGATTTTTGAAGAATATTATAAAGATTCCGGCGACCGCGAAGTGGCAACAACCATGGTGATCGTACAGCTAATGTCGGGATTACTCAAGGATGAAAAGATCGGGAAGCTGGTTGTACCCATCGTGCCTGATGAATCCCGTACTTTCGGGATGGATGCACTCTTCCGTCAGGTAGGCATCTATTCACATGTCGGACAGTTGTACGAACCTGTTGACAGGGAAAGCCTGCTCTATTACAAAGAAGCCACTAACGGGGCAATCCTGGAAGAAGGTATTACCGAGGCAGGAGGGATGTCCTCATTTATCGCCGCCGGAACAGCTGGTGTGACACATGGCATTAATACAATCCCTTTCTTTATCTTTTATTCAATGTTTGGCTTTCAGCGTGTGGGCGACCTGATATGGGCCGCAGGAGACATGCGAGCCAAGGGTTTCCTGGTGGGCGGAACATCGGGGCGCACCACCCTGCCTGGCGAAGGGCTGCAGCATGCCGACGGTAACAGCCACATGCTGGCTTTTTCAGTGCCCAACGTAAGGGCCTGGGACCCGGCTTTTGCTTACGAAGTGGCGGTGATCGTAAAAAGCGGATTGAAAAGAATGTATGTAGACAATGAAGATGTGATCTTCTATATCACCGTGATGAACGAGAAATACCACATGCCTGAAATGCCAGTGGGTGCAGAAGAAGGAATTCTGAAAGGAATGTACCGCTACAAAAAAACCCGGAAAAGAAAAATTGAGGAAAAAGTACATCTGCTCGGTAGTGGCGCCATCTTCCTGGAAGCCATGAAAGCAGCCGAAATACTGGAGAACGATTTTGATATCCCTGCAGATGTATGGAGTGTTACCAGCTACAAGGAATTATACCTGAATGCCACGGATACTGAACGTAACAACTTTATTAAGGGCACAACAGAAAAGAATACGATTGAAGAGGCTTTCAACGAAGAGAAGGCTGATGTGGTAGTAGCTGCAACAGATTATCTCAAGGCGGTGCCGCTTTCGGTGAGCAAGTATTTTCCCTGTGATTTTTATGCACTGGGCACCGATGGTTTTGGCAGAAGCGACAACAGGAAAGCCCTGCGCGATTTCTTTGAAGTGGATGCACGTCATATTGCTATTACTGCAATTGCCGGCTTGTACAAGCAGCGCAAAGTAAGTAAGGAAACCTATCAGAAAGCCATTGACAAGCTACAGATCAATCAGCAGCGGATTAATCCGGTGTTTGCCTGATCAGTAGAAAATGAATTGCCGGATTGATGAAAGCTTCTGTTTTCAGCATAATGACCGGTATTCATGCAAAATAGTATTACGAATTACTGCAATTAACAGAAAAAACCTATAATATTATGGCCAGAGAAATTAAATTACCTGAAATATCAGAAAATATTGATACAGCTACAGTGGTAAGGGTACTGGTTGCTGAGGGGGATAAGGTGGATGAAGACCAGTCGCTGATCGAGATTGAAACCGAGAAAGCAGCTTCTGATGTCCCTTCACCGGCGGCAGGTACTATTAAGGAGGTGAAGGTTCAGCAAGGAGATGAGATTAAGGTGGGAAGCGTGATCCTGATCCTTGAAGAAGGTGGAGGAGGTGAAGAAGAGAAAGAACAGAAAAAGGCTGCAGATAAAGAAGAAGAGCAGGAGCAAGAGGAAGGCAGTGAAGAAAAAGACGAAAAAGAAGGGAAGGAAGAAGCAGAAGACGAAAATGCAGAGGAGAAAGAATCTGGAGAAAAAGAGACCGGGAAAGAAAAAGAGGATGAAACTGAACAGGAAGAAAAAGAAACGAGTGAAAAGGAAGAAAAAGAATCTGAAGAAGAAAAAAAAGAGGAGCAAAGGAAAGAATCAACTAAATCTGAAGGAAAGAGCAAATCGGGAGAACAGGAACAAATAAGTGATACTGAAAAACAAAAAGGAGAACAGGTTCCGGCATCGCCTTCGGTACGCAGGTTTGCACGTGAAATTGGCATCGATATCACGCAGGTAAAAGGTACTGCACCCGGTAACAGAATTACGATGGACGATGTAAAAGCCTATTCCAAAGAAAAAAATCAGCAGGATAAGAAAGGAATAGCAGGTGCAGCTGGTTTTGAACTGCCTGATTTCTCAAAATGGGGTGACACAGAGCGCAAACCCATGAGCAAGGTGCGACAGATTACTGCTAAAAATACGCTGCAATCCTGGAATTCTATTCCGCATGTTACCCAGTTCGACAAAGCTGATATCACCAACCTCGAAAACTTCAGGAAACAATATGCAGGTTATGTGGAAAAAGCAGGCGGGAAGCTCACGGTGACCGCCATACTGCTTAAGATTGCCGGTTTTGCTTTGCAACAGTTTCCCCGTTTCAACAGCAGTCTCGACAGCCAACGCAATGAGATTGTGTACAAAAAATACATACATATTGGAGTAGCGGTTGATACCGATCGTGGATTGCTGGTTCCGGTGATCCGTGATGTAGACAAAAAATCCATCACCGCACTGGCTGTTGAGCTGGGAGAGATGGCTGAAAAGGCCCGTAACAAAAAGATATCTCCGGATGAAATGGAAGGAGGCAATTTTACTATTTCGAACCTTGGTGGTTTGGGAGGTACAGCTTTTACCCCGGTTATATTCCCGCCTCAGGTATCCATTATGGGTGTATCATGCGCAACCACTGAGCCTGTGTATGCGGATGGTGCTTTTCAGCCACGGCAGATCTTACCCCTCAACATCTCCTATGATCACCGTGTGATTGATGGTGCCGACGGAGCCCGCTTCCTGAGATGGGTCTGCGAAGCGCTCGAAAACCCGTTTGCATTGTTCTTGAAGGAAGGAGGTGAGTAATGGCAGACAAGGAAATTAATACAAAGGTGCTGGTGATAGGCGGTGGTCCCGGTGGTTATGCTGCCGCGTTTATGGCTGCCGATCTCGGACTGGAAGTGACACTGGTTGATCCGGAGAAAAATCCGGGAGGTGTCTGCCTTTACCGAGGATGTATTCCTACCAAGGCATTATTGCACGCGGCCAAAGTTAAGCAGGATGCATTGCATGCCGCTGATTTTGGATTCAGCTTCGATGAACCTGAGGTGGACCCGGATAAGCTGCGTGAATGGAAAGATAAAATTGTTGGTAAGCTTACCGGTGGAGTAGGACAACTGGCCAAACAGCGGAAACTGAATTATATTCAGGGGAAAGCCAGGTTTGACAGTTCCACGAAAGCAATTATAATCTCCGGTGAACAGGAGGGCCGTTCCATTACTTTTGGGAAAGCCATTCTGGCTACCGGTTCGGTTCCTGTTACGCTGCCGGGGATTGAAGTGGATGGTAAAAGGATTATTACCTCCAAAGAGGCTCTCGATATCCGACAGGTGCCTGAGAAACTGCTGATTGTGGGGGCAGGATACATTGGGCTGGAAATGGCGACCATTTACGCCTCCCTGGGATCTGAAATTACCCTGGTGGAAATGACAGACGGCTTTTTGCCCGGTCAGGACCGTGACCTGGTATCGGTTTTTGAAAAGGCAAACAAAAATCTCTTCAGCAAGGTATTGTTTGAAACAAAGCTGAAAAAAGCGGAGGTTTCCGGCAAGAAAGTAAAAACTGTGTTTGAAAATAAAGACGGTGAACAGAATGACTCGTTTGACCAGGTGTTGGTAGCTGTCGGGCGGAAACCGCAGACAGAAGGAACCGGACTGGAAAAAACGGATGCAGAGACAGATGAAAAAGGGTTTGTGAAAGTGGATGACCAGCGGAAAACCACCGATGACCATATCTATGCCATCGGAGATATTACCGGTAACCCTATGCTGGCACATAAAGCCAGTCATGAAGGCATTGTTGCTGCCGAAGCAATTGCCGGTAAAAAAACAGCTTTTGAACCCAATGCCAT
>DASQZP010001076.1:0-2262 GCA_035638655.1 Bacteroidales bacterium | reverse complement strand
GTATAATAAATACAATAAAATATATAGAACAAATGATTATGTATTTATAAAAACATTACTATACGTACATAATCATTATTAATTCATATCAGATTGATAAACGATAAATAATACTATTTGTATGTTCTAAATATAATGGTTATTATCTAAGTAGTAATACTTATAAAAATATTTATCATATAATAAAACTACTTAGGTAATCAAGAGTGACGCGCAAGAGTTCCAATCATATTATTATATTTGTACTATTACTTTTAATGGCAGTATTTTCAACGGATCCTATATTTGCTCAAAATTCAACGACCGCGACCTTAACTGTTTCCGTAACTATTATACGTTCCAATAGTATAGAAAAAGCACAAGCGCCTACGGTTTCTAATGGAATCAAATTAAAAAGTGTAAATCCTATGCAAAAAGATGCCGGTTCTATTAGTCTTTCCGGGCAACCGAATGGACAAGTACTCCTTACTATCCCACAAAAAATAAATTTAACTGATGCAAAAGGTAATAAGGTAACATACTCATCAGTTCAGCCTCTCTTTAATAAGATTCCGAACCAAAAGAGTTCCAAAAGATTTAACAAACCCTTTGGAGGTCAGGCTCAATTCGGTAACAAGGATGGAAAGCTATACGTTTGGCTGGGTGGTAAACCTATGAATACAATTGTACATAATGGGGACTATAAGGGAACATATACCATTCATGTTGAATATAATTAATGTGATATCGATTCTAGTTAAAATGTAACTAAAGTCCCCAAATCTTTTCGTGATTGATGATGTTTTAGTGTTTAGTCGGACTGCAACTAGCTACCAAATATTAATAATCAGCAAATTACAAATGTTATTTGGTGTAATAAAACGAACCCGGTTTTCCGATTAATTCACATTCAATACTCAAAACTTCTATTGTCTGCTGTCTATCGTCAAAATAGGTCATGCCATTCATTCCAGTATGGTACAGGAGGCTCTTCAGAAACCCAATCCTAAAATTGTATTACCGGCTACAGGCAGGTTTACTCCTCCGGGGCAATATGAGTGATCATCCGGAATGGTGAGCTTAAATGAAATCATTAATTCATAATTGATTTTAAAGAATATAAGAGCCTTGCTTTTATGTATGAGAATAAAACGCCATATATTGATAAGATGTTTTTTCTTGCCATTAATTACCAGCCGGATAACAATGATTTATAAAGTATGGAATATATCTTCTATCCCATCACACGGTATATTATAATTTTTCTGTATCAACTACTTAGATAATTACATATTACAGAAGGTTTTGCTAAATCCCGGATTTCGCAAAGCCTTCTTACTGAGGTAAAATTAATAATCAAGAAATCGATAAAAATTCTTTATATTGACGGTGAAGTAGATGTGTAAAAGATTTACGATTTTAATTCGTAAACTTATGGTATGAATAAAGACGGTTTTATTTTCTATTTATAATCTCATTTTCAGTGGTATGGGTAAGAAATCAATGGGATTTGCAGATCCGAGATTATATATAATTACTGGAGTTATATTCCGGATAAAGATATAATAATTATCACTAGCGGTTCATCACATTAAGGTATTATTTCTGTGAAAATTAAGCATGCTGATTATTTACAGGCTATCGGTATACAGTTATTTATTATTGTAACTGTACTCTTTTTATCAGTAAATACATCTTATGCACAAATTACCGTTAGTCCGGCTACAGGTGGAGGCTCCATCTCCGCAGATGATTATACATCCCAAACGTTTACGTCGTTAACCGGCCCAACTATTACGGAAACAAATCCGGGACAGTTAAAAGCGAATAATACCATTGTATTTACCGCTCCTTCCGGTTTTGTGTGGGACACAACCGGGGCTAATCCAGCCGTAACAATTACGGTGGCTCCGGGTTTTAATGGTAATGGGGGAACTAAACTTACTATAGCATATGTAAGTCGTGATTCTCTTCATGTTACATTTCAGGTTACCTCGGAAAGTACAGTTGCTTCAAAGAAGGCGGGACAAGCAGTATTTAGCGGATTACGTATACGCCCATTTACAGGTATTATACATAGTGGAAATATCAGGAATACCGGTACAACAGCTCCGGCAGGTGTCACTAATTATGGAACGATTGGGATGGTAGCCGGTACGCCAAGCGCAATAAGGGTAGAGGCCAGTGCCGATGGCAGTAGTGGCAGTGCGCTAAGTCCCCAAACTCTGATAGCCGGCAACTCTATAACAGGCTATGCAATAGAACGCGATGCGGAAGGCAATT
>DASQZP010001075.1:0-2679 GCA_035638655.1 Bacteroidales bacterium | reverse complement strand
GTTTGTTAAGGATCTACACCATGGAAGTTGTTGTAATCATTGATGTGACACCTGTAGCCTTTCCCTGGTTCTCGCACTTAAATTGCGAAGTGTTACCTCTTGTAAAAACCTTTTTTTAAATTTGTCATAATATGTATTATTTTAATTAAACCACAAATATACAAACTATTGACCAGTGACCTCTTCGCCACCGGCCGATAGGCGGTTTAGTTCAACTAATACAGATGATTATAGCCGGGTAATCCTTCGCCGGAAAGCCTTTAAAGAGCCTGAGCCGTATGCCGGGAACCGAAACGAAGTGTAGCTCATGCTTTTTAAGCATAAACTTACACGTACGATTCTTAGGGGGCGTAAGCTACCCGGTTGTGCAATAGCTGGAGAGTGATACTCAATAAAAAATCCTGATTTGACTTTGAATAAGTAAACTAATTGGTTAACTTTGTGTAATGATTAGAAAGATAATTGCGTACAAGGATAATTTTGTGAATTTCTATAAAAGTCAAGATTCAAAGATTCAGGAAAAGATTGAATATGTGCTTGATTTGGTGAGATTTGAGAGACAAGTACCGAAAAAATTTTACAAATTGCTCGAAAATACTGATGGAATTTGGGAAGTACGAGTAATTACAACTTTTAAAAGTATTCGGATACTGTGTTTTCAAGATAAAGGAAACCTTGTTGTGTTGACAAATTGCTTTCTGAAAAAATCGCAGGAAACTCCAAAAAAGGAGATAAAAACTGCGGAGAGATTGAAAAAGGAGTATTTGACAGAAAAATATGGAGGATAATAAAGATGAAAAATGTGACTGATTTCGAGGACTTATTAAAAAACAAGTATGGAGAAAAAGGAACTCCATCAAGAGATAAGTATGATGCTGATTCTCTCGCATTCAGATTAGGAGTTATGCTTAAAGAGGCGAGAAAAGAGGCTCAAATTACCCAACAGGAACTTGCAGCAAGAACTGGTACTAAAAAAAGCTATATATCACGGATTGAGAGAGGACAAAGTGATATCCAGATATCTACCTATTACAAATTGATTGAGATGGGATTGGGAAAACACTTGAATATCTCGATTGGATAAAAAGCTACAGCAGGCCACAGCCAATATATGTAGCCTGGGGATTGTACCTGCATTCAGCATCCCGTCTCTGTTTCAACCTTTTCAACGGCGGATACGAACGTACTTCGAAAACCACGCCTACCCATATTGGCAAACCGTGTGTGCCTTGAACCAATCAGGTCAGAACAATTGATTGGGTGCTTTACAAATGATGGAAGACTTTAAGGAGAGGTAATCATATGTGTGGAGCCTACAAACTGGTGGTTGGCTGACCATGAGACAACAAATTAAAGAGAAGGCCTTCCGCTTAGGATGTTCAGGCAGACTTAGCAAACCACTGTATGCTGCATCAGGCGGAAACTCCTTTTGTGGTGAACGATACAGGAACCGAACGAAGTGAGCTCACGAATAACTTCTATAAATATGAAGATTATGAGTAAAAGCAATAACAATAAATTACTGCAGCTATGTAATAAGGAGTTGAATCGATTAAACCAGCGGTTTTCGAACGTTTATGGCTCGTAAAAAAAAGGTCAGCGTAAACTGATAGGAAATTGCCTCCTAATCCCGCTGACACCATAATGTGCCGGGAAGCAACAGACGTCAATAAATTCTGTTGCATGCTGTAAATGAGATGGTGGAACCGACCCACCACCTTCGCTGTGCAGGCAGGGGCGGTAAATCACCCAAAGGTGCTTTGGTAAAGAGCCAGGGTGAAATTTACATGGTCTGCCCGACTTATTAAACGTTTGACGCAACCCTGACAACTTTAAATTCAACTTAAGAAAAAATCGTTGAAAAGTTGTATTCTGCTATTGATCAGGTTAACAATTTTTATGTTTTGTGAAAAGAAGAAAGTTTGTCAAATTATGATTTATGTCCGGATGAGTATTTTTATTATTCGGTGGGAAAATCGCACCAATATCAGGTTAACAGTTGTTTTCCATAATACCTTTTGCACAGGTTTGATTAAGATTTTTAAGAATAAAAACTATCTTTATGCTACTAAAACCTGATGTATGAGGATAGCCACATTGACCATATTCCTGTTTTTGTTTGCAAACTCGCTCACTGCCCAACAAAATTCATTCAGGTTTACAAGGTACAATGTGGATGATGGTCTTTCGCAAAACTGGGTGCGTGCCATTGGTCAGGACAGCAGCGGGGTAGTGTGGTTTGGGACCAAAGACGGTCTCGACAGATTCTTTGGATATAATATATATTCTTTTAATTACATACCATTTTCATCAGGAGGATTGAACCATCCTACCATAAATTCTATCACAACCATAGGGGACAAACTATGGATTGGGACCCAAAACGGTATAAATATTTTTGATCTCTCCGGAAAAAAACTCACTTCTTTTCCTTTTCTCAGAGATATGTCCGTAACCTCTGTCAAACAGGATCAGGGCGGTAATATGTGGCTGGGAACGGACAGAGGTCTGTACCGGTTATCTCCGGATCGGAGGATGCTGACACATATGAATGAAGATGTTTTGCCCGAAGGCCTGTTGGGGGATACAACACAGTGCCTTCTGGTGGACAGTCAAAAAACTTTGTGGGTGGGAACCAATAACGGACTCAACAGGATATTTACTGATGAAAAGGGTAAC
>DASQZP010001074.1:0-2051 GCA_035638655.1 Bacteroidales bacterium | reverse complement strand
ACTTCTTCACTTATCAGGGGTATACTCAGGCAACTTTCCTGGTCGGACCATGTGTCTTCAGATTTTTCCAGAATAACCGGATTGATAAACGTCTGTGCAATTCCCTCATCCCCGGAGAAATAGTCAATGCGCTCAGCTTCGCTCATTTCTTCATAAACCTGATGGCTGTCTACAATAAATAACTGGATGTTTTCCCCAACCTGAGGAGCAGCAAGCCCCATGCCATTTGCTGAATAAAGGGTCTCCCACATATTATCAATTAACTGATCGAGTGTCGGATAATCATCACTTACAAGCTGGCATTTTTGCCTGAGCAAGTCGTGACCATAGGAAAGAATTGGTAAAATCATTATTTCTTTAATTGACGCGCCTTTGGATGTCTTGACAATGATATAGTTGCTTTTTTATTCGAGCGGTAAAGTTAAAAAATGTTTTTAACCTGCCACCATTTTATGTTAATTCTGAAAAAATATTTCATTTTCATGCAAATTAAACAGGATTTTAATGGTTTTTGTATAAAAACCCGGATCTGATCTCTTTAAATAAGTTGCAGGATATCCTGTTAAAACAATTACCTGTTATACCTGTTTATTCAGTAATTAGTTGCATTTATGAATTGCATAATTTTTCAGATTGGCAACTTATGAAAGCCGGAATATATCGTTTTTAACTGCATTTAACCTAAATAATCGTTTATGAGCACAAAAGATGATTATCAACCGATAGCAGATTATGGACTTGTCGGGAATTTACACACTACAGCCCTGATATCAAAAAGGGGTAGTGTAGATTTTATGCCATTTACAAGATTTGATTCCCCAACTATTTTTGCAGCCTTACTGGATGATAAAAAGGGTGGTTTTTTCAGAATTGATGCAGTTGAAGAAGATATAAATCACAAACAACTCTATCTTCCTGACACTGCCATACTCATCACAAGATATCTATCGGATAAAGGTATTGTTGAGCTTACAGATTTTATGCCGGTGCTTGAAAATGAATATCATTGTGCACTGGTAAGAAGTTTGAAAGGAATCAAAGGACAGTTGAAGTTCAAAATACAGATTAGTCCGCGTTTCGAATATGGAAAATATGGTTTCAAGATTGAAAACAAGGAGAATGAGGTAATTGTATATAGTGATTCAGGGCAAAATCAGGCTTTCAGACTGATGAGTGATGCTGAGCTGACTTATAGTGATGAATGTATATGTGCGGAATTTACCTTGAAAGAGAAGGAAGAACTTCATTTTATAATTGAGGCAGTTCCGGAAAATGAGGAAGATCGCAGAAAAGAGACCATTCAATATTATTCAAAAGAAGCTTTTGGTGAAACAGTTGATTTTTGGCGTTCATGGGTTAAGCAGTCAAAATACAACGGTCGCTGGAAAGAAATGATCAACCGGTCGGCAATTACATTAAAGTTATTAACATCTTACCAGTTTGGTTCTACGGTGGCAGCAGCTACTTTTGGTCTCCCCGAACAGGTTGGCGGTGAAAGGAACTGGGATTACCGGTTCACCTGGGTACGGGATGCAGCCTTTACAATGTATGCTTTCCTTCGTCTTGGTTATACCGGGGAAGCAAGGCAGTTTCTCGATTGGATACTGAAACGGAGTATCGATCACGATAAGGCTGAGGATCTTAAACTAATGTATCGTGTGGATGGTTCTGTTGATATTGATGAAGAAGAGTTGAGTCATCTCGAAGGATATCGGGAATCTTCCCCGGTAAGGATTGGAAATGATGCATTTAACCAGTTCCAACTGGATATTTACGGCGATCTGATTGATACTGTATATATCTACAATAAAGATGGAGAGCCTATAACATTCGAACTTTGGCAAAACCTTCGCAAATTTATCGATTATGTTGCTGATAACTGGCAGGAGAAGGACCATGGTATCTGGGAAGTCAGAGGTGAACAACATGAATTTCTCATGTCTAAAATTATGTCCTGGGTTGCTCTGGACAGGGGAGTCCTTATCGCCACTAACCGCTCATTTCCGGCTCCTCTCGAACATTGGAGAAATACCCGTGACGAAATATACAAG
>DASQZP010001073.1:0-2064 GCA_035638655.1 Bacteroidales bacterium | reverse complement strand
ATCTCCATCGGTTTATTGAGGGTATGTGAGGGATGTTTTTCAAGTTTTAAAATTTATAAAATAATATCGATTGCTTGTCAATAAAGGACATGAAATATCATTTTGGCTGGATAAAGACTTAAGATTGGTTCTGTGGGGATTTAAGAATATCGCGTCTACACCTTGAATTGTCAAAAATTGAAAATTTTAACCCTAATCAAATGTCGTACAGCTTGCCAATATCTCGATATCAATTTAATTACAGATATCATCAAAAGCAGGCTAAACAAATCGCTTTTTTAATCCAAGTAAATGCTGGGCTCTCCCCTGATACGATCCCTGCCCTTTACTCTTTCCTCTTTTCTTTTTTCTTGGGATTCCGTCCCCAAGATCCCGAAACGCATGAAATCATAGACGTCCCGTTTATTTCCCCAGGTAAAAAAATGTCAATAATTAATATTTAAGATGCGACCCTCATGTCTTTCAACTGCTGAAGGCAACTTTCAGATTAAAGATACATTGCAGTAATCAAAACTTTGGATTGGATGGATGTAGGAGCTTGTCCGTTTTCTTTTTGGTCCATTGTCGGGGGGAGGTATCGGAGCCTTTTAAAATTAAGACGATCAATCGATCACGGTAATGCTGCAATGATTTGTCGATATTCATCTTCAGAGTATGCACGAAGGGTTTCTGTACGGATTGCACCAGCCGAACCGATAGCGAGGGCTAACTTAACGCCCGTTTCATGATCTGGTACTTCGGATATCATAATCATGTCATATCTTCCCGTCACAAGAAAGAAATCTTTAATCTTTCCACCCATGGCCTCAAATGCTTTTTTAGCGGCATCGAACCGAGCAGGACTCTCCTTAATGTTCGCCAATCCTTTTTCTGTCAAGCGAATCAGTGTAATATATGTTTCCATCTTAACGCCTCCTTTCATATCCTCCCCGAGGTATTTCCCCCCGAAATTGGCCTTTACCTCCTTTTCTCCAATAAAAAAGCCAAGCTACCTTATAGTAGGCAACTCGGCTTGTCCTGTATAGACAGTTTTCATTATTTCCCCAAGAATGGGTTTTGCTTTGTATCGAAATTACCCATAGATTTTTTCAAAAATAATGAGGAATGAAGTCAGTAGAATAAGAAGTGTTACACAGTGGAAATTGAATTAAGGCAGAAGATTAATTTCAAAAGAAAATCTATTATAACAGATTATTTTAAAATACTGGTTTTGTCAATAAAATAAAAAGGTTAAATAGTTATATCACTTTGTGGTGTTAAGTGACGAGATAAGTCGAATGATATAAGAAGTCTGCTTGATCTATCAAGCTGAATTTCGTTATTTCAAATGTTGTGATTTCTTGCCAAAACCACAGGTTCAAGCATCTCAACTTCCAGTACATATATCGTACTTCTTACAAAATTGCAAAAAAGGCAAATCCCCGAAAACGGTATTTCTCTTGGTTATTCTAAAGATCCTTCTCCGCCTTTACAAGATCGGTTATATCCTTCATTACCTCTACAACATGTGTTACTTCCCCTTTCCTATTCTTAATTGGGGACATTAGGATGTTCACCAATACCTTCCAGCCTTCAGCATGTAAATGCTCATGAATGAAATTGGAAGGCTCCCCTGTCGAAAAAACCTTTCGGAGCATGCATTCCTCTCCGTGATTTTCACACGGTGCATCGTAGCCATGGGAAATCTCGTAACAATGCAGACCGATTATTTCATCACGAGTGCGACCTGAAGTTGTTAGAAAATTCTTGTTGACATCTGTAATCCGATAATTCCGATCGACGACCATAATGTCCATATATACGCTATTTAGTAATGAACGAAGGTAGTGATTATGCTCCTGCAGTTCATTCTCCACCCGTTTGAGTTTAACAACCTCTTTTTCTAGTTCCTCATATGCTGGTTTTGTGGACATTTGAGAATCCTCCAAGTGAAAGATTGAATTATCTTGTATAAATTAGGTATTATTGGTGATTAGAAAACTTATGTATCCGTACCTTAACTCAAATCCCGTAATTACAGATATCTAATAAGTGTTTTATCCATAGTCCCGCAGTAGATAAGCC
>DASQZP010001072.1:0-9980 GCA_035638655.1 Bacteroidales bacterium | reverse complement strand
TGTTATTTATATTTAACTTAATCTAAAAAGCTATCTGTTCTCAAATAATAAATATCAAGAAAAATTAAATTATTAAAATTTAAGGCTTTATACCAATTATGTTTACAATAAAATAAAATCATTCGATTTCATTAATAATTTTATTTTTATGCACTTTTTATTAATGTAAAATTTACATTTATATATCATTTATTTTGACCAATGCTTGTTTTTTTGTGACAAAATGATATACCTTTACAATTAAGAAGCTAATTAATATAAATTTACCTGACAATGATTGTATTTTTAATTGTAGCGATCCCGCTAATTTCTTTGGGTGTTTTTGGATATTTTGTTCAAACAGCTCCGGAATATCAAGAGCTTAGTGATGGAAGTATGGTACCTGTGGAATAGATTTTATTTTAGTTTTATAGAAAAAAATCTTTATGTTCTGCAGACAGGAAAAATAGCTTTCGACGGTATTTAATGTTCTTTTTTATCTTCTCTACTGGTTTGTTAACAATGCATCCAGCATATTTTTAACAGATTCACTATTCCACCTGGCAGCCCCTTTTCTGGATATAATTATTTGACCATCCTGCGAAATAACAAAAGTAGCAGGAATAGTATTTGAATGAAATGCTTCCGGAACTCTATTTCCGGAAAGGTGATAAACAGGTAGATTTAGGTTGTGTTTAAGCATAAATTGCTTTGTGACGCTACTTTCTTCATTACTTATAAAAAAGAATTCCACTTTGTTTTTGTACTGATCATATAAATCCTGCAGATCAGGCATTTCAGCCACACAAGGCGGACACCAGGTGGCCCAGAAGTTCAGGAATATTACCTGTCCTTTAAAATTTTCAAGTGTAACCTTCTTCCCCTTATTGTCGATAAGACTTAAACGGTAATCAGCCGGTTGAAGCAAAACATTATTCCCAGATCCGGAGGTTACTGAAGGTGGGCGCATTGTTAAACGCGTAAATTGCGTTTTTAGATACATCCTTGAGGAGGGTATTAAAATAAGAATTATCAGAAGCAGCGTAATAATATCAAGTATCTTTGAAACCAATGATTTTTTTATCCAGTCTTTTAAATACTTATTAATCCGATTCTCCTTTGCCCCCCGACTATTATGTTTATTCATTCTTTTCTGATATTTAACTCAAATAATTAATATTAGATTTTATTAGCACATAATTATTAGATAACTATTAATTAACAATCTATTTTTTCAATTGAAAAAACATCATTCTCTTCTTTTTCAGCACGCAGAATAAAATTAAATTTTCCTGGTTGCAAACACAAATCAAAATCTTCTTTTGGAGCATGTTTCTGTTTTTTATTCAAAAAAAATCTTTTACCACTGGTTTTTCGGATGACACTTTTCATCCTTTCAAAATTGGGTTCACGGTTTTGCAAAAGATCCTCGATATACGCAGCACATAATGTATCTTCTTCAGTTTCATTGTCAGCTGAATATCCCATGCATACAAGTGACACAAATGCCGGATTTTTCATTTTGATATATCTTGCAATAGCATGTGCATTTACAAAACTTCCGGTAATAAGTTCAGTTGCATTTATAGCATTTACAATACCCTGGGTGCCTGCACTAGTTGTATGTACCAGTTTTTTTCCCGTAAAATCCAGGTTAAGAATTTGAGCAGGACTATTGCCATAATCAAAACCAGGAATAATCTTTTCATTTCTTTCTCCAATTAGTAGCAGTTCCCGGTCTTTTTTTTGCAAAGCAAAAGCTGTCTCAGTTTTTCCTACAGGATAAATTTTTTCTGCCCCCCTGGCAAAAAGGTAACACTCCAGTGAAAATGCTCTGAATACATCAATGATAACAGTTAGTCCTATAGCTTCTTTTGCACCTTCAATTAGCTGAAATGTCTGGATTTTCATAGTATTAGTTGATTATTTCTGTTAAAATAACAAAAAAACCAGCAGATTTAAATCGTACTGGCTTTGAAAAAAGTTGTATAATCACATGGTCAACAGCTGCTGCATCCGTCAGAACCACAACTATCACAACCACATCCTCCTGCAGCATGAATGTGTCCATGTTCAAGTTCCTCAGCGGTTGCTTCACGAATGTCTGAAATTCTTCCATTAAAATGAAGTGTATTCCCGGCCAATGGATGGTTAAAATCCATCAGGACTGCATCATCTTCAACAGATTTTACCTGACCTGACAGTCTGTTACCATCTCTGTCCATCATTGGTATTGAATTGCCGATTTGAAGAAGGTCTTCGTCAATCTTGCCATCAACAACAAATACTTCTTTTGGGACTTTGACAATTTTATCGTCTGTTGGGCTGCCATAGGCTTCTTCACTGTTTAAAGTGAAGTTAAAACTATCACCGGCGGTTAACCCGTTAAGGTTTGATTCAAAGGTCGGCAACAGGTTTCCAACACCAAATAAGAAGGTCAGAGGAGATTCATCTTTTACAACTTCAACAACTTTTCCTTCTTCATTATCTAATCTCAGTTCATATGTAAGTGAGATGACTTTGTTATTACTGATTTGCATAAAAAGAAAATTTAATGAATAAACGCTTATATCAAAGGAAAACAGATATTATAATTCAATTGCAAAATAAAACTTTTTACTGTTTCTAATCAAAGAATTAATTTATATAGAAACAATTTAAATTGATAAATTTGATTTTAGTCGCTTTGGTATACAAATGATGAAAAAAGCATATTTATAAATGGTTTATAATACAAAAAAGAATACATATTAAAGAAATTTATTTTTATATTTATTAAAGACTCTCGCATAAAGCCGGGAAATCATAATAATTCATTATATGCTGGTAGACCTGAGTTTTCAGAATCGTGATAAATAATTACTTTAGAATATTAAAAGAATAAAAAATAACTTGCATGGCGTTTATAAGAGTTTGGATACATTATGTTTTTGTTACAAAAAATGAAAAGGAATATTTTTCGAGAGAAATACTTGAGAAAATCCGGCACTACCTGAAAGATTCAGGTATGAAACAGGGGGTTTTTATAGATAAAGTGAGTGGATTCAGCAATCATCTCCATTTATTGATTGCTTTAGGAGATAAACAATCTGTAGGTGAAACTGCGGAGACTTTATTGAACGATTCTGAAAACTGGGTAAATTTTAATAAGATAACAGGAGAGGAGCCTTTTGAATGGTCAACCCAATACTTTGCTGTCTCTGTCAGTCAGTCTCAAATTGATGCGATTCGCGATTATATAAAGAACCAACCGGTACTTCATCAAAAAAAGGATTTTCGGTCAGAATACCTGGAACTGATTGATAAATATGGTTTTGGAAAGATATAATAGGTATGCGATGGCTAATGAGGACAATAACTCAAGTATTCTCCAGTAATCAAAAGTAAAACCAAAAGGGTAAAAATCTTGTTTATCAATAATTTGTTACAATTCATCAAATAAATCTTGAAATAAATTAAAAAGATTTGCAAAACCTTTGCATTGGATTTATATTTTTTCGGATATTTGTACTCGTAAGTTTTAATTTTTTTAATATTTAATTTTTTTTTAACATGAAAGGTAAAGTAAAATGGTTTGATTCAGCTAAAGGATATGGCTTTATTCAAACTGACGAAGGTAATGATGTTTTTGTACATTACACAGGCATCGCTAAAGAAGGTTTCAGAGGTCTTGACGAAGGTCAGAACGTTTCATTCGAAATTACGGATGGCAAACGTGGTCCCCAGGCAACCAGTGTCACTGTGATTGAAGAATAGATTTTAAAAATATATCATTTTTATTAGAATTCTTTAGATCTGATGTAATAAAAAATGAGCGTTGAATTTTCAACGCTCTTTTTTTATCAAAACTTATATAAAATCACTTTTCTTCAACTTTTTCCAGGTTCTCCAGTCCTTCAATATTCATGCTTTTTGAGAGTTTAGAAATAGTTTTGAGATCAATATCACCTGTAATACTGATTAGGGCATTATCGTCTGTGCCCCCGATTAAAAGCAACAATTCAGAAATTTTATTTTCTTTTTCCCTGATAAGGAATTTAAGATTCTGGTTCTTTTCTTTCACCACCATAAGTTCCTTATAGGTATCTGCAGGCAGATCCTTCATAATTTCATTGTAAAAGTTGATTTCCGGAAACTTACCGGGATCATCCATGGAAAGTATTCTGATGCTATTCAGATTACTAACGGCTTGTTGCATTTCTTTTGCATCCGGATCATCAGCTTCAATGCTTGAAAATAAATCAAACATGTATTTAGAAATGTATACTGAAGTGAAGCCTTCTTTACCGCTGTATTTATCAAACAGGAGATCAACCGGGCTCTGCTGTGCCCAAATATTACTTCCTGAGAGAAGAAGTGATAACAGGAATGTAACTATTTTACTTTTCATTTTTTATTATCTTTTTTAGTTATAATATTCTGTGCTTCATCAAATTTGGATATGTGATTGAGTCTCATCAAACCTGTATTGAATCGGGAAAGTTGTTCCAGATTATCGGCTGCTTTATCAAACTGATTGAGGTAAGATAATTCTCTGGTTCCTTTATTAAGATTTTCAGATACCATGACCAATGCTTTCCGAGTTTCTATATAGGCTTTATATGGATCTTCATATGTGTCGGCCATGGTATTTTTTGCTGGCAATCCATCGGTATTTTGCTTAATATCATATTTTAATGTAAAAAATATGCCAGTCAGTATTAAAATTGCGGCAGCAACATCAATCAGTGTAAACGGATTATGAAAACGCAATTTTTTGTTCTCAGGAAGTTGAGAATTATCGGCCATGCAGTCGGCGTCAGATTAAGTATTTTGACAATTTCTTCAGTAGTGTGTCCTTGTATATCTTTCATTTCTATTACTGTTCTTTGCTGCTCAGGTAATGCTTCAATTGCTTTTTTTATTGATTCGAAACTGTCTTTAATCTCCAATTGCTGATGCGGGTCTGAGGCATATCGTTCACTTTGGTAGAATTTTTCATCAATGGATATTGTTTTTCTGGACTTAATCTTATCAAGACATTGATTGCGCACCATTGTCATTACAAAGGCTTCCAGGTTATGATAGGTATGCAGCTCATCACGTTTTTGCCATAATTTAATATAAATATCCTGCATAATATCTTCGGCATCTGAGAAATCGCCCAATAACCTGCCGGCAAACGCAAATAATTTGCGGTTCAAAGGAAAAATGAGAGTTTTAAATTCTTCCACTTTCATAATTTAATTTGCATTTGCCAGCTGAAATATACAAATTTACTTCCAGGGGGAATCAAAAAAATCTATTCCTCAAGTTCTTTCAAATGATCAATTCCTTCAACATTTAGAGAGCCCATTGATGCCAGATCTTTAAGCAGAAAGCTGCCATCCATAAAAATCAGTACATTTTCATCTGTGCCATTTACCAGCATCAGTAATTCTTTGATTATTCCGCCATTTTCACGTGCCAGGATTCTCACATTTTCATCTTTTTCTTTAATAGTCATCATTTCTTTATATCCACTAAAATCCACCTTTCCTTTCAGTTCATCTTCAAAATTGATGTGGGAAGCAGACTCGTCAGCTATCAGTATTTTTAATGAATGTAAAGATTTTGCCATTTTTTGCAGATCCGGATCATCTTTATCCAGTGATGATAGCAAAGAAAGAACACCATTGCCCAACTGTACAGAAGTAAAGCCTTCCTGGCCGGTATATTTGTCGAATATATCCTGTACAGCATTATTCTGTGCAAATGTTGGACCTGTTGCTGAAATAATGAATAGAGCAACAGCTAAAATTATTTTCATTTTTCCCATAATTACAATTTTTTTGAGTTAGTAATGAATGTTATTTGATAAGAAGACGATTGTCTTTCATAAACATTACAACCGATTACGAAAAAAAAATACAGGAAAGATTATACTACGCTCTACCTGTTACTGGCAGACCTTTTAGGTAGATTCAGAAATAGAAAGGCAACCAATGGCCAGGTAATTAATTAGATTTATGATAAGACAATAAAAAAAATAAAATAAATTAGAAAAATTCCTTCACCCGATTTAAAAAATAATAAGGGGCCTTGCGGGGTTTTTTAGTTGTCGCGTCTGCAAATACCAGTGTTGTAGATGCTTTATTCAATAATTCCCTGGTCTCATTATAGATTTCATAATTAAAGATCAGTCGGACAGCCGGATATTTAATAAGTTTAGTTTTGATTGTGAGCAGATCATCATAAAGGGCAGGAGCGAGGTACTCAATGTGCATATCCATTACTGGCAGAATAATGCCATCGTCTTCCATCTGAAGGTAACTGAGGCCAAATTTTCGCAGCATTTCTGTGCGGGCACTTTCATAATACAGGGGATAGTTACCATAATATACATATCCCATTCGGTCCACTTCTCCGTATCGAACCCGAATGTAGGTTTCAGCAGTGAGCATAATGTTAATTCTTCTCTTTAGCAATGAACATTAATTAGTGTCTGTCCATAATGTTCGATAACTGCGTTATTGCAAAAATTCTAATTCCTCATAAGCATTAGGCGCTTGGGCGACAACTTTTACCAATATGTTGTTCAAATTATGCATCGGCTACTTCCCCGTAGGGTTCCAATTGCCAATTGCTAATTGCCAATTGCCCATTGAAATAGTATACTGCGGATTAAAATTTTTGCACACTCCCGTTTAGAATGGGACAGGCTTTGATCTCGAACATTTTAATCCAGACACTTGACTTTATTGACAGACTCTAATTAGTAATTAAAAAAGAATTTAATATTGATAATTTTAGTATTATTTTATTTGAATGGTGAATTGGGTTCCCTGGCCATTTCCCGGTAGGCCAGCCAGTCAATTGTTTTAGGAAGCATCCTTTGAAAAAGAACAAGTATTTTTCCTTCCCAGCTTAAAATCATATTTCTACGGCGAAATCGGATTCCCCTGATTATAGCTCTGGCAACAGTTTCCGGAGCCATGAGCTTTTCCTCATCCCTGGGAGATTCATTTTGATTAGAACCATTGGCATCAAGTGCAGCTTTTCTGATGTTTGAAGAAGTAAAACCGGGGGCAACCACCATCACATGCAGTCCATTTCTTAAGTTTTCAATCCTGATGGTTTCCAAAAAACCCTGCATGGCAAACTTTGAGGCCGAATAACCGGTACGTCCCGGTAAACCTTTGAAACCAGCAATTGAAGACACCCCAATCAGAGAACCACCATTTTTAATTAGATGAGGCAGTGCAAATTTAGTGCAGTATACAGTTCCCCAAAAATTCACATCCATAAGCTTTTTTAATACGTCCAACTGCACAGAATCGAATGAAGCACGCATGGATATTCCTGCATTATTAATCAAAATATCGATAGCTCCGAAAACTCGAAGAGTCTCATCAACCAGATGATGGCAATCTTCAACTTCCGTTACATCTGTCTTAACTGATAGAATATTTTTATTTACTTTTTTAAGCTCTTTTTCTATTTCATGCAGCTTTACAATATTCCGGGAAGCCATGACTACTTTTGCCTGCCTGGATGAAAATTCTTTTACACAGGCAAGTCCTATTCCTGAAGAGGCTCCGGTTATAATAACAACTTTATCTTTCATGAAAATATTTTCATTTAATTGTTGTCCCAAATTTACATAATTATCAATCACTGCGGTTTTTTTTTAATTAAAGATTATGATTGATTTGAGTAAGATATTGCTGATGAGAAAAATAAGAATTATGAAATATTTAGAAGGAAAAAAAAATAAGAAAAATTAAAAAAATGCCTCTGAAATATTTTGAATTATTATAGAATGGTATTATCTTTGCCCCCACGAAAACGGAACAACAATAACCGTTTCAGACATAAAAAATGATTCAGTAGCTCAGCTGGTAGAGCACATCCCTTTTAAGGATGGGGTCCTGAGTTCGAACCTCAGCTGAATCACATGAAGGGGCAGAATTTAATTCTGCCCCTTTTTTCATATCAGTGATTTAAATAACTTCAAAATTTTAACTGATTGATTTTAATGATTATAATTAAATTGCTGTATTACAGCAATTAATGAATATATAAACATGCAAAAATATTGTAAGCTACTTATAATATAAATTTATAGAAAAGAAGGAGAAGTCTCCCGGATTAATTATAAAGCAACCCTTTATTAATCTTTCTTACCAGACCCGGTCCTTCATAGATGAAACCAGTATAGACCTGTACCAGTGTAGCCCCGGCATCGATCTTTTCTTTTGCATCTGCGGCAGACATAATGCCACCAACACCAATGATTGGAAGCTGACCACCAGTTTTTTGATTTATGTAACGGATTATGTCAGTGGAACGCTGCTGAATTGGTTTTCCGCTCATACCCCCCCTGCCAATTTGAGCTACAATATTTTTATCTGTCTTCAAATTATCCCTGGTAATGGTTGTATTAGTCGCAACAATTCCATCCGTATCTGTTTCTTTAACAATATCAATTACTTCATCAATCTGGGCATAATTTAGATCCGGACTGATCTTCAATAATACAGGTTTTCTGTTTTTCATTTCTCTTCTCACTTCCATAATACGGCTCAGAATCTTAATGAGTGAGTCCTTATCCTGCAGTTCCTTCATGTTTGTGATGTTCGGACAACTAACATTAACTACAAAATAATCAACATAATCATATAACTTACGGAAACAAATTTCATAGTCATTCACTGCTTGTTCATTGGGGGTTTGTGTATTTTTTCCAATATTACCTCCAATAATAAGCTCCGGGTGACGATCTTTGAGTTGTTCAACAGCCTGATCAACTCCCAGGTTGTTAAACCCCATCCGGTTTATTATACCTTTATCTTTGGTTAGACGAAAAGACCTGGGTTTTGGATTTCCTGACTGTGGCAAGGGAGTAACAGTACCTATTTCGATGAATGAAAATCCAAAAGCCCGGAATTGGTTATAAATCTTTGCATCTTTATCAAAGCCAGCAGCCAGGCCAACAGGATTACTAAACGTTAAACCCAAAAAATCACGCTGAAGTTTTTTATTCTGTTCTGAATAGATGGTTTTGGTCAATTTTTGAATGCCCGGAATCGAGAAAAAAAATCTGATGGAATTAATGACAAAGTGATGAATGGTCTCAGGTGAGAAAAGAAATAAAATTGGACGGATAATAGTCTTATACATATAAATATTTTAGACAAAGGTACGATATTGATTCAAATATTCACTTCTCCGGGAGATAATGTGTAAATGTATGGTCTTTAAAGAATACTACAATACGCTCAATATCTTTTTGTTGTGCTGGCAAAACCGAAGAAATATCAGCTATTTCAGAAGTTTGCTTCTTTTCTCTTTCTGGAATATCACTAGGATTTTTTTCTTTGGGACTCAAATTTTTATCCGGATTATTATTTTTTTGATCAAACAGGGTAGATTGCTTATAAGATTTGTACATTTCTCCTGCACCTGTGAGCAACCATTCAATATTTAATTTAGTATATCGTTTTATTGTTTTAACAATAAAGTCGTATCCCGGATTGTTCCTTCCGGACAGAATATGTGAGATACTGGAAGGTTGGACACCAATTTCTTCAGCAAAACGGGTTGATGATATCTTTTCCTCTTTTAGAAATTTGAGTAGTCTGTCTTTCATGTCTGTAAACAATGATGAATACAAATGTAATTAAAATAAAATTTACAACAGTAACTTTTTTAGTGAGGTTTAACATTACAAATGTAACATTTTGGTTTTGCACTGGAATAATCTTGCTTAATATTCCCCGGATAATATTCTGGTTAGGCAAATATCCATATAACAAGCTCAAAACAGTCGTAATACATGGATAATTTCCTTTATTATCATGTTAAAGACTGTAAATCCTTCCCCAAACAGATTTTAAGGTATAATCAGAACAACTTCATAAACGATGTCTTACTTTCTATGTATCGTTTATTCCGTTACTGGTTTTCCTGATGGATTTCGAATATTAATTTCGAATATTAACTTTTTTTAATTTCTATGCACTCAAATGATACAATGCCAC
>DASQZP010001071.1:0-8379 GCA_035638655.1 Bacteroidales bacterium | reverse complement strand
CTCGGATTTTCCGGGATGTCGGCGGCGTTGTGGAACATGCTCATAGTTGGTGCGGTAGTAGTTATTTTGTCAATCTGGGCATTGAGCAGTGCCTCATCCAGTGAAAATGTACAGGCTACTTCTAAAGCAACCTAATGTTTAAATTAACCTGATAAATCTAAATTTTCTTAATTTTTTAACCTAAAAAACAAATAAATCATGGATAACACACAAGATATAAAAGCAGTAGAATATACTGCTACAGGATCATCAGCTGAAGCAATTGTTGGAATTGGAGCTTTGGTTCTTTCCATATTGGCACTGGCCAGGGTATGGCCTTTGCAACTCGGCGCTATTGCTGCCATAGCAATTGGTACGGGATTTTTATTCCAGGGCGCTGGTATTGCAGCTAAATATTCGCGAATATTGTCCAGAGTTGCTCAAAACCACACACAGGCTGTAGAAATGAAAGGTGGATTTACTACTGAATTTTTGGGAGGTATTTCCGGGATAGCACTCGGAATATTAGCTTTATTGAATGTTGCTCCTCTGGTTCTTCTTTCTATTAGTGTAATTGTTTTTGGTGCTACCTTATTAATTGGTAGTGGCACAACAGCTAATTTAAACAGGCTCGAAAACGGGAATGATGAAAATAATCAGATGTTGCGAATTACCGAAGAAATGGTCAAAGGTGCTGCCGGGGCACAGATTCTACTGGGTTTAGGTTCTATCACTCTTGGAATACTGGCCCTTGTTGGAACTGGTAATACCATGTTACTGTCTCTTGTTGCCCTGCTGGCAATCGGAGCATCAGAATTTATTACAGGCGCTGCTTTGAGCAGCAGAATGATGGGAATTTTCGGAATTCAATGATGATTCAATAATTGTAAAATTTCTAATAAGCCCGGAATTCATTATGAATTTTCCGGGCTTATTTTTGAATTTCATTATAAAAACTTACACAGATACATAATATTATCTCTGTATAAGCTTCTGATTAACCTAACTCTGGACAAGTCAGAACCAAACAAATTTGAAAGTTGGATGAAAAATACTCCTTCTGAAATGCCTGTAAACAAAGAGATACAGAAGGTGCTCAAAAATATTCTGTCAAGAAAAACACAAATATTACAACTAAGGTATTAAATAATGAAAATTATTTTTCATGGGTTATAATTGTCTAAAAAGACTTATAAATAGGATGTTAATCCGACAGTCATTAAAATTAATATCAGAGAGAGTAATCAATTGAATTTTTGCTGTGATTTTCTTGTGTGTTTTTAAAAACAGATATGGTAAAACTGAAAGTACTGCCTTTCCCGGGTTCACTTATTACTTCAAGAGTGCCCCCGTTTTTTTCAACAAAATCGTTGCAAATCACCAGCCCAAGGCCGGTGCCTTTTTCTCCCTGAGTACCCGTTGATTTGAACTTCACATCAATTCTAAAAAGTTTTTCAATGTCTTCAGCCTTTATTCCAATACCTTCGTCACTGATACGAACCACATGCATTTGCTGGTCTGTGTCAACTTCAATAATGATTTTTCCTCCAGGATGACTAAATTTTATGGCATTGTTAACAAGATTTCTGATGACAGTATTTATCATTTCCCTGTCACCAAAAGCTTTTATTTGGTTATCTTTTAAAAAGTTTATCCGGATATTCTTTTTTTCTGCAATTGTCCTGAATAAATTTATGTTAACCTGTATGACTTCCTTTAGATTGAAATTCACCGGATTATATTGTATCCTTTTTGTCTGTGACCTTGACCATGTAAGCAAATTTTCCAGGAGACTTTGGATATTATTAACTGATTCATGTATAATTCTCATACCGGAAATCTTTTCGCCTTCCTCCAGCGATTTAAAATTGCTTTGCATCGATTGAACTATTGAATACAAGCTCGCAAACGGATTTTTCAGGTCATGGGCAATAATTGAGAAGAATACATCTTTGGTCGCGTTTAGCTTCATTAAGTTTTGTTCTGATTCCGAAAGTCTTTTATTAGCCAGGCTCACCTGTTTGTTTTGCTCCTTTAATAATTTATTGGTTCTTTGTTTTAGCAGATAATTATGTATCATCATTGCTAATACAAGCGCAACGATTATTTCAATAAAAATAAACCACCATTTTAGCCAAAAGGGAGGGAGTATTTTTATTTGTAGTCTGACTGGATTTTTACTCCAAATTTCGTCAGCTACTTTATAGTTGACATGGAAAGTATAGTTTCCACTGAACATATTTGCGTAGGAGACATAATTTCTGTTTCCTGCACTAATCCATTCATTTTCCAGACCTTCCATTCGATAATAATAATTAATGTTTTCTGGTTTGGGGTGATTGATAGCAGCAAAACCGATGGAGAATACTTTTTCCTTAGCACTGAGGGTGATCTTTTTTGCATAGACTATGTTAACCGGAAGATAATAGTTGTCAGTATGCCTTTTAGCCGGTGAATCTGATGACAGTGTTGTGTCTGTTTTAACCGGAAGTCCCATTATTTCCATATGGGTAATTACCATCGGTACAGCATTATCATCTGTTTTGATATTCAAAGGATCAATAATATTTATCCCGTAAACCCCTCCAAAATACATTTTTTCACTTTTGCCCCGGTGGAATGCCCCTCCGTTATATTCATTGCTTTGCAATCCGTCCTGAACATAATAATTAACAGTTTTTCCACTTAGTGTATTGAAACAACAAATTCCCCGGTTGGTGCTCAACCATAAATTGTTGCCTGGTCCGGGCAGTGTGCTGTAAATCACTTCGTTTGGCAAACCTTCATCCAATCCAAAACGGGTAAATATGCTTTTTTTCTTGTCATACCTGTTTAATCCATTGTTAGTGCCCAGCCATAAAACGTCCTTAGATTGTTCATATACTGAAAAGACAATATTATCCGAAATACTTTCAGGGTTGTCCGGATTATGTAAAAATTTGTTAAAATGCATTGTCTCGGGATCAAGGTGGTTTAATCCCCCTCCATAGGTTCCAATCCATAATTTTCCGCTGCTGTCCTCTATTATTGAGGAATAAATGAAATTGTGTGAAAGACTGGTCGAGTCACCGGGAATGTTTTTATATTGGGTGAAAATCATTGACTGTGGATCTAATTTGTTTAGGCCCTTTCGGGTTCCGATCCATAAGCTTCCATGATGGTCCTCCATAATTACTCTTACTGAGTTGTCTGAAATAGTTGTTGTATCATCCGGATCATGCTGGTATGCAATAAAAGCACCATTTTTAGTGCTGTATTTGTTAAGCCCTCCGCCATCTGTACCCACCCAAATATTATTTTTCCGATCTTCAAAAATGCAGCGGACAGAGGAGCCTGAAAGAGTTTCGTTAACTACCGGGTCGTGATCATATGTAATAAAAGTGTCTTGTTTTGGGATATAGCGACAGATTCCTTTGTCATTTGTGCCAATCCACACAGAACCATCATTAGCTTCGCAAATAGCCCAAATGAAATTGCTCGATAAACTGTTCTTATTAAGTGGATCATGTCGAAGAAGGCCAAATTTGTGGATATCGGGATCGTAAACACTTATTCCAGCCCCGAAGGTGCCTATCCATATTTGTCCGGAACGGTCTTCGAAAATGGCATTAATAGAGTTCTGGGACAGACTGTGGGGGTCTGCAGGATTGTGTTTATGTAAGGTATAGGTAAGTGAAAGAGGATCAATTTTGTAAAGCCCGGAACCAAATGTGCCAAACCATATGTATCCGTCTGAATCCTGCAAAATAGGTTTTTTACCCGATAATGAAAGACTATGAGATACATCCTGTGTTTGCACAACATGCAGAAAAAGATTTTCTGTTTCAATCAGTTTATGAAGACCAATATTAGAAGTAATCCAAATTTCATTATTTTTGTCTGTGAACAATTTTTCGATGATAACATTGGTTTTGTCATTCCTTTTAGCTGAAGGGAAAGGATAGCGGATTGTTTTTCCTGTGGCCGGCTCATAGCGTATAATTTTTTCTTCTGAGGCAAGCCAAAGAACATTATCTTGTTGCACCATAGAAAAAATCTCATCTTTTTCTGAAGATAAATACCCTGTTTTTACATTGCTTAAAGATTTAAGACCCTGATTGTATCTGAACAGTCCATCATTTGTGGCTATCCAAATAGTGCCCCTTGTGTCGTAAATAATATCGTTTACCCTGAAATCAGGTAATTTTCCAGAGGATAATAGTACATTTTTAATATTGCCTGAAAGTATGTGGATGCGGTTTATGCCCTTGCGTGTGCCAACCCAGATATATCCTTCTGAATCGGTATTGAGTGCAGTAATTGTATCATTTGTAAGACGATGTGCCTTGTTTTTATTAGCAGTATATTGAGTGAATTGATCTTTCCTGGGATCAAAACGGGTTAAGCCTCCTCTTGATCCGAACCAGAGAATACCTGCTGAATCATAGACAATGTGTTCAGTCCATTTATGAACCAGGCTGTTGGAGTTTTTACTATCAGGATAGTAAATTTTAAATTGTTCTCCGTCGTATTTGTTAAGACCGTCTTCAGTCCCAAACCACATGAAACCTTTTTCATCCTGATGGATGCAGTATACTGAACTAAGTGATAATCCTTCACCTATTGTGAGCCGCTTAAAACGGGTATATTCCGTTTGTGCCACTGTTAATTGAAAGGGGCGTAATAACAAATATACTGTAAGCAACCAGGCTATTCTCATGAGTAATTTCTTTATAGTAAGTTAAGGATATTACATGATAATTTCAATACATCATGTATCCCAATTGAGAAATGTTACCTGCTTTGAACCTGATAATTAGTAGACTATAGCCATGTATTCTTTATTATAATGACTCTTTTTGAAGCAACCTACCAGGTGATGAAACAATAGAAGTATTAAGTTGTTGTTATTTTTAAAACAATACTTTTTTATTTGTTATTTGATTATCTATCTTTTTATAAATTTCCCATATCCTATCATTCCTTCATTTATTATCCGGTAAAAATAAATTCCTTGTTTGAAAGAATCAATATTCATTTCTTTTATTATTGCCCCTTCGTTATTGTTGAAATGACTGGTTGATAAAATTTTACCCGTTTCATCCATCAGAGTGATTATGGTGCTTCCTTTTTTCAGTTTCATATCGAAAATGATGTGATCCCTGGCTGGATTCGGATAAACTGTCTGACTGAGTATTGGATATGCGGCCGGATTGAAAATACCAACCGTTGTAAATGTTTCGCAAACGGAATCGTTTGAAGTATTGTCATCATTTTCAACTTCTTCAAGGTACACACAGAACTCTGTAGTGCCGGCATCTTCCGGAGTCCATGTGTCGGTAAAGATAAAGGTGAGGGAATCTCCTGATCGGATAGGAGCAGAGACCAGTTCTTTTGATATCAGTGTACCATTATTCACATTATAGACTACATAGAAATTTTGCAATGTTTTATTTCCTGAATTCTTTATTCGGACACTTACATGTATGGCGCTACCTGTTTTCAGTTTCTGGTCCTGATCCGGGGAAAGAATTGAAGTTATGGCTGCATCAGTAAACGGTGAGAGTACAGTAAATTTTCTGTCGACTGGTTCGGCAGGGTTATAATGTTCATTTCCTTCCTGGGAAGCACGTACAATAACATCCCCCGTACCTGACACTGTTAATATGTTACCATTTATTTCTGCAGGCCCTGCGACAATGCTATAGCTTAAGATAAGCCCGGAGGTTGCAGTAGCATCAAGCGTTCGTGGTGGATCATCCAGCAGCATGTTACCAGGCGCATCAAAATTAATACTTTGGTCAGCTTTGGTTACCTCAAAGCTTCTGTAAACAGTTTCTGCAGCCAGATAATTTTCATTTCCTGGCTGGCTGACAGCCAGCTTAATTGTCCCTGTTCCAGTATAGCTTAACTTATTATTTTCGATTAATCCAGGCCCGGAAATAACCTGATAACTAACAGGCAATCCTGAACTCGCAGTTGCAGTTAAAGCAAGTGCCGGATCACCCCATACCTTGTCTTCTGGTTGGAGGAAATCAATGGTCTGAGATGCTTTCGAAACAACTACATTCAACTGAACACTTTTAGCAGGAAGATAATTTTCACTGCCGGCCTGACTGATTTCAACTAATATAGTTCCGGCTCCAATGATTGAAACAGTATCCTGATTAAGAAGTCCGGGACCGTCAATTATTTTGATAATTACCGGCAATCCCGATGAAGCCGAAGCATTGATCACAAATGAACTGTCACCGAATGATTTATTGTCAACAGGGTCAACGGACAGTAACTGTGAGGCTTTTTGAACAATAAATGAGCGTTCAATCGTGGTTGCTTCAGCAAAATAAGCATTTCCAGGCTGACTGGCAGATATAACTACTTCACCTGTACCGGTTAGTGTAACTGTTTTTCCTGAAAGGATAGCAGGACCACTTTGCACGGTCACATTAACTTCCAAACCAGAAGAGGCACCAACTTCCAGATCAAAAGGGCTATCACCGAATGTTTTGTCCGGTATGCCGGTAAATGTTATAGTTTGAGCTGCTTTTGTCACATTAAATGACTGAATAACATCCTGTGCCGGGTTATAAAATTCATTTCCTTCCTGGGCAGCTTTTATGGTAATCTCGCCCAATCCATTTAAAGACAACTGATTGCCATCCAGTGACGCAGGCCCTGAGACAAGTGTAAAAGTTACTGGTAAACCTGAAGAACTTGATGCATTCAATGATATTGGTTCGGATCCATATAACTGATCAGGGATAGGATCAAAAGTGATTATTTGTCCGGACTTACTGCTGATAGTGAAACTTCTTGTTACTGATGGCGCTCCCAGAAAGTTATTATTCCCTTCCTGAACAGCTTTCACAGTTACAGTACCTTCCCCGTTTACGGTCAGAATATTACCACTTAGCGTTGCAGGACCGGATACCAACATAAAACTAACTGGCAATCCTGAAGAAGCAGATGCACTCAAAAGTAAAGGAGGATCAGTAGCTTTCATATCCTGAAGAGGCGCAAAACTGATTGTTTGGGGAGCTTTGTTAACTGTAAAGGTCCGAATTACTTCACCTGCTTTGGTATAATTCTCATTGCCGGTCTGCGAAGCACGTACTGAAATTTCTCCGGCACCTGTAATCGTCAGGAGATTTCCGGATAGCGTTGCATTACCTGATATCAGGGCAAAGGTTACGGGTAAACCTGCATTAGTGGTTGCTGTAAGCTCAAAAGGAGGATCACCATAGGTCATGTCCGGGATATCATCAAACGTAATAACCTGTGAAGCTTTGTAAACTTCAAAGCTTTGTTCAACAGCCGGAGCGGCATAATAATCCTGGTTGCCTTCCTGCGTTGCCCTGATCGTAACCGTTCCGGCACCAGTAATTGTAATAACATTGCTGTTTAGTTCGGCAGGACCTGAAACAAATTCCAGGTATACAGGCAGTCCCGAACTTGATGTTGCAAATATTGGGAATGAAGCATCTCCATATGTGCGGTCCACAATAGGATCAAATGTAATCGTCTGTTCTGTTTTTGGGAGTACTGTCAGAGAGAATTGCTGCGTATAAGTATTATTCGTTGTTCCGCCGTCATCAGCCATTACTGTAAATTCCTGATTACCATTATGTCCTTTAACCGAAGTTATGGTAATGGTTCCGGTATTTATATCAATAGCAACATTCGCCAGTGTAACAGAAGCCGGAGAAATTGAATAAGTTACGGATTGCCCGGTTTCATCACCCGGAACCGGAGCTGGTGTAACAGTTACTTGTTCTGTAGTAGTAAAATCTTCTTTTACCTGTATATCGCCACTAAGCGTGAAAGCAGGCGGATCATTAACAGCAGTAACGTTAACAGAGAACAGATCATCAACGCTCTTGCCATTGGAGAATGCCCTGATTGTAATATTGGCAGTACCATTTGCATCAGGTGTAAAATCGAGGGTGAGCTGATTGCCTGAAAGTGAACCTGACACCAGTGATGTATTTGTGTTGGACTGAATCACTTTGGATATCGCTGCATCATCGTTGTCAATATCTGAGAAAACGGAGGAAAGATCAATTATTACCGGTTCTGCATCTTCAATTACATTAACATTATTTATGGCATTGGCTATAAATGGAGGATCGTCAACCGGAGTGACGGTAAACGTTACATCTTTATAAGCACTGTAAGCATTGGTTGTTTGATCGGTTGCAATAAATCGTATGGTGTTTGAACCATTCCAGTTTTCGTCAGGAGTGCTTATAATTGCATTATCAGAGCCGTCAATAGAAACAGTAAGGTCAGTGTTGCCACTGTAAGACCATTTCACATTATCTCCGTCAAATTCACTTAAATAACTGTCAAGTGCTACAGGAGTAAAATTACCTCCTTCATTGATGGTTTGAGGTGAGATATCAGAAATTTCAGGTGGATCAT
>DASQZP010001070.1:0-10984 GCA_035638655.1 Bacteroidales bacterium | reverse complement strand
ATTGAGACGTGCCTGGACTCCGGCCTGAGGTACAGATGACTTATAAACTGTACATGATCCCAATACCAGCACAAATATCACTGCCGGGATAAGTCGAAAAAAGTTTTTCATAAATGTACAATTGTATTTCAATAAATTAACTTGCAAAACTTTGTTGAAAACTTTTAAAAAAGCAAGAAGAGTACATTCGCAATTGTTAATTCTTAATTTTTTCTGGTTCCGGTTCTGATTAGCATTTTACACATTAACATACCTGTCCATGCACGAAATCCTAATTACCCCTCGTTATATAGAATATCCAAAACCAGGACTATTATCTCCCAGCATCCCAAAGCAATACTGACATGAAAAAACTACTCTTCCTCCTCCCCTTCTTATTCAGCATTTCACTTTACGGACAATATAAAGACGCCAGCAAATTCTATCTTGATGCCGATGTTGGTATGTCCATGCCGGTTGTTGGGACATATTTGAGGCAAAATGCATCGTCGGGACCGTATATTGGGCTGAACATGGCCCTCAGAATGCGTCCGTTAGATGTTTTTATCGGGGGTGAATTTGATTACCTGCCATTATACACCGATGGAATAAATTTCTTTACGCCTCATCTGGGCCTTACCCGCAGGTTCAACATGGGGAAAATGAACTTCAGTCCTACTCTTACAGCCGGGTACACTTTCATGAGGTATACACTCGGTATGTATCTCGATCCGGCTATACCGGTGACCAATTTCAAGGAGGGTAATGTAAGCGCCGGGCTCAGCCTGCGGTTCATTTACGATGTAAACCAGATGCTGCACATCGGGCTGGGCGATTCGTTCCTGCATATTTTTGATGGCTTCGGAGCCGGGCCCTTCCACCCTGACGACAGTCGTTCAACAGGGCTGAACAGGGTGTATGTGTCAGTGGTGGCGGATTTATGATCGATCATCTTTACTCATGCAGCATTTCTTGTATTTCTTACCACTACCACAGGGACAGGGATCATTCCGGCCGATTTTCGGTCCCTTAACTACCGGCTCAGATCGTGACATATTATTACCGGTAGAATCGAAATCGAAGTCATTCCCAGAAAAATTGTAGTTATAGCCGGCCCATGTTTCGGTAACTTCTTTGTACCGGTCTGAAACAGTCAGTATATCGCGCCGCGGCGAAAACGAGGGAATGATTTCAATATCTTCGGCAACAGATTCATAGGTTCCGCTGATCCATTCAGATACCAATCCTTCATCATATATCTGTTTTATAATGGGAAGGAGTTGCTTAGCCTGGATATCGACAATATCACAGACCATCAGGGCGATCAATTCACTATCGAGGACATTTTCATCTTGTTTACACGAGAGAAAAAAGCTAAAAACCTTGCTGAACCAGTCAATAACCTCTGTTTTTCGATCCGGCTGGTGCAAATAAATCTGTTCCACTATCGCAGGTATGACGTCCCTGGCATAGCAAACTACCCCCGGCTGGGTCATAAATTCGAAACATCTGTCCAACTGTTTGTTAGCTATTTTATATACAGGTTCCCAAAGAGAAGTGGTTACAAAATCCCCGAGGAACATTTCCAGATAATCATCTGACTGGCTCAACACTTTGAACACAGTTTCCAGACTCTCTTCGGCTTCCAGTTCCCCGAGCAGGTAAAGAGCATGAACAACAAAACTGGAGGTTTCTTCATCTGATTCCCCATTTTCGATTTTATCTGAAAAGTAAGAGTACCGGCGGATACTGTCATCCAAAATTCTCTCCAGGTCCTCGATAAGTGATTCCCTCGGAAGACTAAGAATAGTATCCAATAACTCTTTTTCAATAAAGAGACCTTTCTTGTAGAGTATTTCAATTTCAGGATGAATAAAAACCGGGGGTGTTTGCAATGCAGTTGCCGGTTGGTTCCCGGCTTTGACCTTAACATGTATTTTTTCTTCTTCTTCTTCACCTCTTCCACGTCCGGTTTTCATCAAGAAATTTCTGGCAATCTCTGCATCTTCAGAATCCGGATCCAGTTCTTCTATGATACGAAACCTGGATTCTGCCTCTTCGAATTTGTCCACAGCAGAGAAATACATAACCGCAGTCCGGTAAAAAGCCGTGACCTCAAGAAGATGGAAGATCTCACGATGAGGATATAAAGCTTTTAATTCCATTGATTCGCCCAGAACAGCAGGTATTTTATTGAATTCTTGAAGAAAGAAATATTCGAAAGCCAGATTCAGCCTTCCAAAAAGGTAATCCGGATTTTCCTCTACAATCTGCCTGTGCATCTCAAGAACTTTTTCAGTTTCACCGAGACTGTCATAGAGGTTGATTAATAAGTTTTTCAGTGACAGATTACCGGGATACTTTTCAATGGCATCCTGTAATTTAGAAATACCTGATCTTCTTCCCCGGTTTACCAGTGATTCGTAATAATCCATTTTCGCTGCCAGTTCCGGAGAAATATCATCCTGCTCGATAAAGTATTCCGGATCGGTCGTTATTTTATAATCATGACTTTGTTTCATCGGGTAGTTGATTTTGGAAAAATATCGAATGTATTGTAGGTTATTGATATTTTGTTGGATACCATGCTTTCAATGTCCAAAAAAAATGGTTATTAACCCGCTATTAATAATTACAGGCAAATGTAAATATTGCATTTGGAGCAACCATGAAAATCGAAATAAATGAACAGGGAGATAATCCATTTTTATCAATTTGACCTGGTGTATATATTCAGCGGTATATTTCCGGTAACGTTTGGATGGCGTACATAGGTAGATTGATAAGTTGTTCTTCCTGTCTGTAATTGGACATGGAAGTCCTGATGGGTTTTGTTTTGGGATATTTCTGATGGAAAGCTTTAAGGCTCTTTGCCTGCAAATTTTCTTCGGCCTTAACCTCTAATGGATATATATCACCTTTGTTTTGTATTACAAAATCGATTTCTCCGGTGGAATTTGCCGAGGACCAGTAATGGACAACTATCTCCGGAATTGTGACCAGTTGCTGAAGTACATATTGTTCCGTCAGGGCACCTTTAAATTCTTCAAAAATAATATTTCCCTCAAGGAGTGTCTTTGGATCAATATTACCCATCGCAGCAAGCAACCCCACATCTACTGTAAAAAGTTTAAATGAAGAAAAGTCTTCATAAGCTATAAGAGGAATTCCTGGTTTGGTTATCCTGCTTATTTTATAAACAAGCCCACAATCGATAAGCCAGGCAAGTGCAAGCTCAAAATCTTTAGCCCTGGATCCTTTTTTTACAGCACTATAAATGAATTTTTTGTTTTCTTTTGCCAACTGTGATGGGATAGCATGCCAAAGCATTCGGATTCTTGGAACTATCTCTGGAGGTGCATGTTTGGAAAAATCCTGTTCGTAGGCTGATAATATCCTGCTTTGAATTTGACGTATTTCATTATAGTCCCCTGATTCAACAAATACAGAAACGGCTTCAGGCATTCCTCCGCAATAATAGTATTGTTTAAGTAACCCAATAAATTTATCTTTAAAACTCTTTATAAGGCCCCAATCCTGTTTATTCACAAGCTCAAGTAATGACTCCTGCCCCATTGCCATCAAAAATTCGCTGAAATTCATCGGGTAAAGATCCAGAAATTCAACCTTCCCAACGGGAAAAGACGAACTTCCATTCATCGCTACCCCCAACAATGAGCCAGCCGCAACAATTTGATAATCTGGTGCATTTTCATAAAAGTATTTTAGTGAAGTAAGTCCACCGGGAGCCTCCTGTATTTCATCAAAGATTACTAACGTATTGTCCGGGTCAACCTGAAATCCGGTCTCAATCCTAACGGCACCTATAATTCGATTTATATCATAATCAGTCTCAAAAAGGCTTTTTAGTGATTTAGATTTTTCAAAATTAACGTAGGCAACATTTTTATAATTCCTCTTCCCAAATTCCTTCATGAGCCATGTCTTTCCCACCTGCCTGGCACCACTTATAATAAGTGGTTTCCGATGTTCATTTATCTTCCACTTTTCGAGATATTGCATAGCTTGTCTTTTCATGGTAATACATTTTTTCGGCCGTCTTTTTGTGCTAAATTACATTTTTTCGGCCGTCTTTTTGTAATAATCTACATTTTTTCGGACGACTTTTAGATATTTTTCAGTTTAGAATACATATTTCAGCAATTTATTGGGTAATTATTACACACTTATGTAAACTTTTTACACAATTGTGCCGTTAGCTGACAAGTGCCTGAAAGAAAACTCCTGGCTCTTCGGCTTTGCTCAGGGACCTTGACTTCAGTCCATAGCGTAAACTATGATTAAAAATGCCAGAATAATTCATGATGCTGAATTACAGCCACAATAAAAAAAACAGGGTTAATCTCTCATTAACTTTCCAGCAATCTCAGATTTCAATATTTTTAACAAAAGTTTATGCCAAACCGAATAAAATATTTACATTTGCACACTCTTTGAAAAAGATGACAAAATTTGGCTGTATGCACCTGACCCCTGGTCAGAAAGTGCAGCCGGGAAGTCCACCGCAGATAAGAAAACAACATTCGTCCATGGCGAATTTAATCGATGCGGTACTTCCGACATTATTTGATCCGTTCTTCAATTAATTTATTAAAGACGGGAATCCCTTTGAAAGGGATGAAGGTCTTCCTTTGCTAAAGCTGTGAAGGAGACACCGGGATCCGGTTAGCGCATCCCGACTTTGAGGGTCGGGAGGGTCGCAGGTTCCAATCCGGAGTGCTTTGAAGTATTGAATTATTTTTATCGGGGTATAGCGCAGTCCGGTTAGCGTATCCCGACTTTTGCAGTCGGGAGGGTCGCAGGTTCAAATCCGGAGTGTTTTGAAATAGTGATTTTTTTTATCGGGGTATAGCGCAGTCCGGTTAGCGTACCTGCTTTGGGAGCAGGTGGTCGCAGGTTCGAATCCTGCTACCCCGACGATTGATATTAAGCCACTTACGAATATAAAAATTCGGGGTGGCTTTTTTGTTTGCTACACAATTTGCTACACAGAAGGTTTTCAAAACCTATTGCAGAGAGGTGGATTTTACCAAGAGGTTATGTTTTTACTACAGACAGGTCTCTTATGATTAAACATATTAACAAATGATAGTTGTTGTTAATAATTACTTTCCATTTTTCTCCAACTGTAAATCACTTACATATGTGTCCTATATGCTTGATTATTAGCAGAGAGGTACCTCTCTGCTTAAGTTAAAAAATCTGGATGCCTATTCAGATAAGCCATTTGACGTAAGGAGAGGGAATCTTGGTCGACATTCCCATGAAGTCGGTTCTGAGGAAAGAGGGAATTTTTGTCGAGGGCATGCAACCGATAAAATGGATGAGGGAGGGAAAAATAGCACTTCAATTATACTACCAATAATCCCTCCCATAAAATGAAGATATTAAAGGTTTTTGTAAATCAGCTACAAAAACAGCGGTAATAGAAAATAGATTTATTTTAACATCTGGACGATACGTTGGAATAATGAAATCGGAACTTGAATCAATATCATTTTATGAGCGCCTATGATCCTTACCCTTCCTTAGCCTCCTCGATGGCTTTGATAAGATCGTGAACCTGTGTTGATGGGTTGTCATAAGCTTTAAGTTTGCAAGCCCGGTTTGCGGCTTTATCCTGTTTACTGTCGAGTTGTTTCCTGAGCTTCCTGTTAATTTCCCCCTTTTTATAATGACCGGTATGGGTGGCTAATCTGGCTTCACACTCACCCGCGTTTATTTCTCCCGTCTGTTCCTGAAAATGTAACAGCAGCCATAATTCAAAACAAGGGTTGGAGGCGATAAGCTCAGTACCAGGAATTTTAAGCAGCTTTTCCAGCATCTGGGGAACATCAAGATCATATACCAGGAAATCCCGGTCCTTTTCATGCACCGGCTTACCCTGCTTGTAATTCTCAATATACGTATTGGTAATCCGGTTACCGGCTTTCTTAGAATCAAGTACAATGGGTATCCGGTATTTTGATTATAAGTAAGCAATATATTGTTCCTCGGTTTCACCTTCACAGAAAACAAAAAACGTGGGCCTTATCTTTTTACCCTTTGAAACACGACTTCTACGACTCATCGAGAATAGATTTTAAGTTCGACGATGAATCGTTGACATAGGGAATGGCATCAAAACGTCCCTGTAAATAGGCTTTTTCCAGGTCCATGGTTTCCCGGAAATCCTTGTAGTCGAACAATGAATAGAGATCGGTGGATGAATCCGGTTTCTTGTTTACAAAACAGATCTGGTCCTTACGTAGCTTTTCCAGGTCGAGCAGATGCGTATTATGCGTGGTGAATATCAATTGGGCTTGGTGGCCGGTATGAAACAGCTTTATTATGTATTCAACCATCTTACTATGAAGGCTGGACTCAATTTCATCAATCAGCAGTACCTTATCTTTCTTGATTATATCAATGACAGTGAGCATAATATAGAAGAGTGTTTTCGTACCGTCCGATTCTTCGAGATTAAAATCGAAAGGGATGCCGGGATTGGATTTGTGATAACTGGTGATGATCAGATGTTCCTGCTGTTCATCCTTTATAGTTGCGGTATTACCTGAAAAATCAGCATTGACATTTTTTACCGGCCTTATTTCTTTCCTTAGCTTCAGGTCGGTTATATCACTGTCAGCTATTTGAAGGGCTTTCAATAAGTGACCCTTATTCTCATTAAATAAATATTCTACGGATAGTGCATTGAATCCGAGATATCCAAGAATAAACTTTTCATGGAAAAACCGAAATATTTCTTTTGGTATTTCCCGGTCCATCTGGCTTGCACGTGAAACAAAAAGGGTCTTCCGGGAAGTGTTTTCAGCTACATCCAAAGGTTTTTTCAGCACTGTCCCAAAAGTGTATATTTCACTTTTTGCTTTGTTCTCCTTTTCCTCCCGTATGAAAACTTTAGCTTTTCGGCCTTTTGGATAATAAAAAAGCGACTCGGTCAGGATCTCCTGCTGGGTTAATGAAAAACTGTACTCATATTCAATATCATTCGAAATGAAGTTGATATAGAAATGACTCGGTTTTTTCTGATAACCATTAAATTTGAATGGTTTGAAGTTGAAAAGTGCATTTTCGTTGTGGTTATGTGAGTTAAAGACCATGGCAGCACAGAAGCGAATGGCTTTGAGGATATTACTTTTCCCGGAAGCATTAGCTCCATAAAGGGCAACCGTCTTCAATACTTTTAAGTCCTCATAATCAATTACATTTTCTGACAATTCCTTGGACTTTTGCGTATTGATGGTAGCAGCCTGCATATCCAGCACGATCTCATCTTTAATGGAGAAAAAATTGCTCAACCGAATCTCTAATATCATTTAAGTGGCTTTTTTGTAAAATTATTACAAATATCTGAAATAAAATAGAAAAACATACTTTTTCGTAGTTTGTTCACAACCAGTTGTAAGTATGCTGGTTATTTTTTGCTGTTGTATTCCGGTTTTCTGTTAACTTTAAGATGAATTGTGCGAATTACTATCCATTCTCATAATCAGACCAGGACATATTGATTAACGCTGTTTTTCTTCTTTCAAAAGGAAGATATGTGAGGTCAATATCCACAGATAATCCTGGCATGTTCCACAAGAAAAGATTTATGGCTGTTCCTCCCTTCATTGCAAAAATCTTTTCTGTTGCAAAATGAGGTATCATCTGTAGTAGCAGATCTGCTTGATTTAGGGATGATTGATTGATCATAATGCCGTCAATTCCTTTGGTATCGATATTTTATACTGTGAGATACAAGTGCCTCCTTTTACAATTGCCTGTCCCCGGTGCCCAATTCTATCCGGGATTGGTCAACAAATTCCAGCCACTGATGCTTTGCTTTGGAAGCCATAAACAGGAACAGTCGTTTTACTTTTATTGAGTTGCAGTTTTCAAGCAATTCCTGCAGAATTTTTGGACGGAGATTGGCAAGGCCCTCAAGTATTTGATAACATTCCACCAGATCGAACCAAAAGTGTCCCGGCCCCTCCCCAACCGTTCCTTTGCTTCCCCTGCACTACGTTCAAAAAATTGAACAGAGAATTCGCATTCCTCGCCAATCCATTTATTATTCGTATATTAAAAGCTTATTAAAATTTAAACTATAATTTATGAATGATCAGGAATTCAATGCAGATAAATTACAACAATTCATAAAAAAGCATTACAAGTCAATCATTATTGTAATGGTGCTTTTAGTTGTTGGATTTGGTTCCTTCTTCCAGATAGGTACGGAAGAAGAAGGTGTGGTAACGCGTTTCGGAAAACATGTTCGGACGGTTGAGCCCGGATTGAAAATGAAAATACCCTTCATAGAAAAGGTTTACAAAGTGGCTGTGGAGAGGCAAAAAAAGCAGGAATTTGGTTTTCGTACGCGGCAGGCCGGAATCAGGACTCAATACAGTCGCACGGGTTCTGTTACAGAAGATGAAGCTATCATGCTGACGGGTGATTTGAACCTTGCCAATGTACAGTGGGTTGTACAATACCGCATAAGCGATCCTTACAATTACCTGTTCAAGGTACGTAATCCCGATAACAGCCTGCGCGATCTTTCCGAAGCTATTACACGGCAGATTGTCGGTGACCGGACCGTTAACGAAGTATTAACCGTTGGAAGGGCGGAAATTGCCAGCGAAGTACAAGCCCTTTTACAGAAGATGGTCAGGGAATATTCACTGGGAATTGAAATAGCCCAGGTAGTCCTCCAGGACATTAATCCCCCTGAGCCGGTGAAACAGGCTTTTAACGCCGTAAACGAAGCTCAGCAGGAAAGGGAAACGCTGATAAACAAAGCTAAATCGGAATACAACAAGGTAATTCCCAGGGCCAGAGGGCAGGCACAGGAAACCATCCAAAAAGCAGAGGGATACGCTACCCAGCGCGTAAACAATGCACAGGGAGAAGTGGCAAGATTTAATGCCCTTTACGACGAGTACGTCAGAGCGCCAGAAGTGACCAAAAGGAGAATCTACCTTGAAACATTACAGAAGGTTTTGCCTAAACTCGGAGACAAAATCATCACTTCAGAAAAAGGAAACAACATGATTCCGTTGCTTAAAAAGGAATTGAATTAATCGACACAACATCCATTAATTAAAAGAACGACAATGAATAAAACAAATAAAAAAGTACTTATTACAGCTATTATTATTATTGCCGGCATTATTGTTTTGTCCCAAAGCTTTTACGTGGTAAATGAAACGCAACAGGTTGTGATAACACAGTTTGGCAGAGCCGTAGGTGATGCCGTGACAGAACCCGGGTTGAAAATCAAAACTCCTTTTGTTCAGAAAACAAATTTTTTCGAAAAACGGTATATGGAGTGGGACGGTGATCCCAATCAAATTCCGACAAAAGAGAAAAAATTCATTTTTGTCGACAGCTATGCCCGCTGGCGTATTACTGACCCGCTGCAGTTTTATAAACGCCTTACCAACGAGCGGGGTGCACAAAGCAGACTCGACGATATCATTGATGGAGAGACACGCGACCAGGTAGCCAGTCATAGTCTGGAGGAAGTTGTACGGAATACCAACCGGCAGGCCGACACCACCGGTAAAATAAGTGTAATAATCGAAGATTCGCTTGCCCGCATCACGGTGGGCAGGAAAAAAATCCAGAATACAATTCAGGAAAAAGCCAATGAGGAGACCAAAGACCTTGGCATTGAAATAGTTGACTTCCGGTTCAAACGGATCAATTATGTCGAGGATGTCCGGGAACGGGTTTACGACCGCATGAAAAGCGAACGAATCCGTATTGCCGACAAATTCAGATCAGAAGGTGAAGGTGAAGCTTCAAGGATTAACGGAGAGAAAGAACGCGAATTGAACCAGATACAATCGGAAGCATATAAAGAAGCTGAAACAATTAAAGGAAAAGCTGACGCTAAAGCAGCCCGTATCTATGCCAGCGCCTACAACAGATCAACGAGATCAATAGAACTGTACAGCTTTATAAAAAGTATGGAAACGCTTGAGAATACATTCGATTCCACCACCACGGTAATCCTATCAACCGACAGCGAGCTTTACAAATACCTGAAAAGAATGGATTAAAACAAACCATCAACCATTATTTCTAATTCCGGAACATACCGAATGGAAAAAATTTTATTTTAAGCGATTTAATCGAATTTGTTCGAATCCGATTACCCCTTCAATTAGGCGAATTAATGAAATGAAAAAGCTTGTTAGTCGTATGATTTACAAGCTTTTTTTTATTTTTACCACATTAAGAATAAGATAATTCATTAAAGTTTATACGTCAATGGAGGTGTAAAATATAAGTTCTCTGACATAGTTCTGATTTTGTTCAATTAAATCAGTACCACAAAAGGATCTAATAACCGATAACATAATAACCAATGAAAAAAACATCAGCTATTATTTTTAAATTTTTCTTGTTTTACACGATTCTTATCCTTTCTTCGTGTTCCAACAATAACTCTGACAATATTACCATTTTTCCTTCCGATCATGCCGAAAAGCTTGAGTGGTGGAAAGATGCCCGCTTTGGGATGTTTATACATTGGGGGCCGGTTTCGTTGAAAGGAACCGAAATCAGTTGGTCGCGCGGACGTGAAATACCTGTCACCGAATACGACAGTTTATATCTGAAGTTCGATCCGGTAAAATTTAATGCTGATGAATGGGTGTCGATCGCCAAAGCGGCAGGAATGAAATACATTGTTTTCACTTCGAAACACCACGATGGATTTTGTAACTGGGATACAAAATATACCGATTACAATATTATGCATACGCCGTTTCATCGGGATATAATCGCCGAGTTGGCAGCAGCGTGCAAAAAACAGGGAATGGCTCTCGGAATTTATCATTCAACCTGCGACTGGCATAATCCCGATTTTCCTCTGACCAGTCCCGGCGGAAGTGTCGAGCGCAAAACATACAATCTGGACCGCTATACCGAATATCTGAAAAATGAGTCGGTAGAAATAATGCAAAAATATGGTCCGCTGCTTGTAATGTGG
>DASQZP010001069.1:0-3557 GCA_035638655.1 Bacteroidales bacterium | reverse complement strand
TATTCTTTCCGTTTTGGAAGGACTTAATATTTTTTTTATTGATTGATTCATGGTATAATCAAACAGCACATTGGAAATATGTGCAGCAAATGAATTAAAATCTTTAAAACACCTTATATCTAATTTTAATAAATATAGTTGATCAGGGATGAAAAAAATTAGCTGGATAATATTGGTATTTGTATTGGCTCTGAATGCCTGCAAAAAGGAGCAAAAGTGTATTGATACAGGGAAATATCTTGATTTTGGAGTTCAACAGGTAAAGGAAGGGCTGGCATTATTAAAAGATACTGCAATGATGCCGCGTACCATAAAGCCGGGAGAGAAAGGGTGGAGTACAACAAGTATTTACTCCTGGACAAGTGGCTTCTGGCCGGGCTTACTCTGGTATGTTTATGAATATACCGGCGATGATGAATGGAAAACTATTGCTGCTAAATGGACCAACAGGCTCGAACCTGTCAAACATGCACCACATAAAGACCATGACCTTGGGTTTATGATGTATAATAGTTTTGGAAACGGGTTGAGGTTGACTCATAATAAATCATATATCAAAGTACTTGTTGAAACAGCCGATTCGCTGGCTTCTCTTTATAACCCAAATGTCGGGACCATCGTTTCCTGGCCTTACAGAAGAGAAAAAAACTGGGCCCATAATACTATTATCGATAACATGATGAACCTGGAGTTACTTTTCTGGGCTTCAAAGGCAACTGGTAACAAGAATTATTACAATATCGCGGTCAAACACGCAGAAACGACAATGAAAAATCACATCCGTCCGGATTCAACAACATTCCATGTGATTCTTTATGACAGTATTACCGGTGATGTCATTAAAGGTGTTACTGCACAGGGGGCCAATGACAGTTCAATGTGGGCGCGTGGACAGGCCTGGGGTATTTATGGATTTACCATGTGTTACCGGGAAACACACCGGCTGGATTTTTTGGAAACAGCTGAGAAACTCGCTCATAAGTTTGTGGAAGAGTTGCCTCCTGATTTTATTCCATACTGGGATTTTAATGCACCCAATATACCCAACGAAGAAAAAGATGCTTCTGCAGCGGCTATTGCAGCCTCTGGTATGCTCGAACTTTCCAGGCTTATAGTGAACCCGGCAGAAAAGAAATTTATGCGCACTTCTGCAGACAACATTCTCAGGGCGCTCATCAATAATAATCTTTCTGATGGTTCAAACGTGGCTATTCTCGAGCATTCGGTAGGCAATAAACCCGGTAACAGTGAGGTTGATGTTCCGCTTATTTATGCTGATTATTATTTTTTTGAAGCACTGTTGCGGGAAAGACAAATTCAGAGGGCAGATCCTGAATCCTGTAATTAAACATCAGAATAATTCAGTATCTCTTAGATAATGAGAAACATACATAATCTCTTAATAATTTTGAATGTTTTGGCTGGGAAACTGGAGACTTATATTTATAAATAGTCATACAAATGGAAAAACTGTTTTTTAAAAATAAATTAAGAGAAGTCTCTATCAGAATACTATTTCTCTTGTTGCTGCCGGTTATTTTTCTAATAGCTAACTGTACCGGGTCAGCTGACAAATTTAATTCTCTTCCCTGCGGTGATGATCTCTCAATAATTAAGAGGGTGAAAACACTGAGTGATACAAACCAGCAATATCATCTTTATCTGCCTTCTGATTACGATCAGTCAAAGCATTATCCACTGATCCTTGCTTTTGATCCACATGGTGATGGTTTACTCCCGGTTAAACTGGTGCAAAAATATGCCGAGAAGTATGGTTATATTGTAGCAGGTTCCGATAACAGTGCGAATGGCATATCAAATCTGCAGTATGTGTTACAATCTCTGTATAATGATGTTACTACCCGGTATGCTGTTGATAAAAACCGGATGTATACACTAGGATTCTCCGGTGGGGCCAGGGTTGCCGGATTGATGGCCCTTTACTTCCCCGGGGTAAAAGGAGTTGCCGGCGCAGGTGCCGGGTTTCAGGGGAATGGTGATGTCTCCGGAAAGAAGTTTACCTATATTGGTTTTTGCGGCACAAAGGATTTTAATTACCCGGAAATGCTTGCTTCAAGAATGGCACTTAGCAAGGCAGGTATTGATAATACCCTGTTTACGTTTGAAGGCAATCATGCATGGCCCTCCGATACATTATTGGAGGAGGCTTTTCTATGGTTCAGGATAAAGGACATGAAAAACGGGATAATAAAAAGTGATCACTCATTTGTTAAATATGTAAAACAACAATTGGATAAAGATATCCGGTATACAAAGGACAATCCTCTCAGGCAGGCTGAATCATTCCAACATGCAATTGCTTTTCTTGATGGGCTGGAGAATACTGATGCCTATAAAAAACAGTTAAACGAACTTGAACAAAAAGTTGTATTTCGTCAGCAATTCAGGAAGGCCAACAGGCTATTGCAACTTGAACAGGAACTCAGGGAACAGTATTTTACAAAAATTAGAACAGCCGATACAACCTGGTGGAAAAATGAAGTACAGAGTCTGAGATCGAAGATCGAATCTGAAAAAGATCCTTTAAAACTTGCCATGTATCAACGAACAATAAATTATCTGAGTATTATTTCATATAGTTTCTCTTCAAGGGCACTCAGCGAAGGAAATTATAACCAGGCTGACAGATTTCTGACAATTTACAGGATTGTTGATCCGAAAAATCCCGATCAGCTTTATATGAATGCCAAATTAAATTATCATAATGGCTACAAAGAACAGACTTTGAGACTTATCCGACAAGCTTTATCGAATGGATTTACTGATAAATCCAAAATTGCAAAAGATTTTCCTGACCTTGATCTGAACAAACTTTGAAGATTGTACGTATTTGTTAGTATTTTCTGCTTTTTTTGCAATCTGTTTTTTGCAAATTTGTGACAGACAAAAGAGACTTTTATTAATGAGCGTTGGTACCTTAACAAATATAAAACGACTTTGCTTTATGGCATTTTTCCCGGTGCTATCCCTCAATGCACAGGTGTCAGGAAATTATGCCTCTCCAACGGAAAGCAATGAAATTATTGAAAGGATTGACAGTCTGATGAATCTGGATATATTCTCAGAGACTTTAGCTGTTTCAGATCAACAATCCGGAATTACTTTAACAACTGCAGATTCGGTTCCTGTCTATCCTGATATGTTTTATGAATTCAAACTGGAAAGATTAAACAGATTAACGCCTGTTGAACTTTTTTTTAATGAGGATGTAAAAAAGTATATTAATATTTTCCTTGTTGAGCGACGTGAAGAAATGGCCCGAGTTATCGGATTAAGCGAATTGTATTTTCCTTTGTTTGAAGAATATCTTGATCGTGCGGGATTGCCGCTGGAATTGAAATACCTACCCATTGTGGAATCGGGCCTCAATCCGTTAGCAAAATCTTCTTCAGGAGCTGTAGGGCTATGGCAGTTTTTGCTGAATGCCGGCAAGATGTTCGACCTGGAGATTAACTCGTATATTGATCAGCGAAGCGATCCATATTTATCTACGAAAGCCGCCTGCCGGTATCTGAATTATTTGTATAATGTTTTTG
>DASQZP010001068.1:0-8195 GCA_035638655.1 Bacteroidales bacterium | reverse complement strand
GACAATAGGTAATATATTTCATTGCATCTATCCGGTAAAAAAAACCAGCCCCGGAAAGGCTGGTTCTTCTTAATTTTTATAAGGATTTATAAAATCGGTAAAAACCATCAATTAACGGCATTTATACTTATTGAATTCCTAATATCTGCTTACCTTGTTTGAAAACAATATCTACAGGAATATCCTGGTTATTTAGCTTTTCGAGATCAGCTTTCAATTCACTGCCAATGACTCCTTTTTCTTCAACCAGTTTTTGAACACCGGCATAATCTCCGTCTCCCTGTAGTTTTAGAATAAGGGCTGATAAAGAATTCATTGCATCCTGCATTTTCTCAAAATTAACACTGTATGTGCCATCCTGATTTTTGGTAAATGCACCTTTTTCTTTAAAATAATTGAATCTGATAAGATTGGCTGTTCCATGTGCGCTTGAGGCGCCAAAGCGTATCGATCTGAAGATACCGGCAAGAAAAGTTACATAATTATTCATCAGGTCATCTTTCAGTTCTCCTTTTTCATTTAGTTTGGTGACCATATATAACCCGAGAATGTCTGCTTTTCCTTCTTCAAGGGCAGAATATTTATCCTTTAAGGCTTTTCTGACTGGCTCACCTGTTGTAATGGTATTCTTTATTCCCAGGCCATGTGCGACTTCGTGAAACATAGTATTTTCAAAAAATGCATCAAACACAACATTTTTACGCTGATCCTCTGAAATCAATGTATTGGCAATAGGCACCATAATGTTGTCGAATTTTGCTTTCATGGCATTTTTTAGTTGTAAGCGGCGACTTCCCTTTTCAAGTTGAACTTTTTCATCGTTCGGAAGATTTATAGCAATGGTTTTGCTGCCTGCATTGCAGTCACCTGCATAATATACAGCGTCATAAGCTCCCAGATCACTATTGGTTCCCGGTTTTTCTGCCTTGTATTTATCAGGAACGGGCAGTCCACGCTGCAGTTCGGGAAGCATGGCTGCATATTTGAGCAAACGATTACTCCAGTCTTTATCCTTGATCAATATAAATGCTTCGTGCGCTGCCTTGTAACCAAATAAACCGTCTTCATAATTTTCTATCGGACCAACCACAAAATCAATACTGTTGTTTTTCATATCCATCCAGGCCATGTCGCTTTCAAAATATTCATCTGTTAAAAGGGCATTTGCACGGAGTTCCAGGTATTTTTTAAATCCTGGATCTTCTGCCAAAGCTGCGGCTTGTTTGAGTAAACCTGCGGCTTTTTGGATTTTTTCTGCAAAAGCCAAATGGTAGGGGATACTTTCCAGGTCACCGCTACTGTTTCTCCTTATTAGAGTATACTGGCTTGTTTTATCAGTTGATTCAAATGCCTTGAATTCCTCTTTCGTTATGTCAGCAGGGTAAAAATTGGCTCCTGCCGGTTTTGGCCCAACTCCTTTTATGAAAGGTTCATTATTATGCAACCTGTCCCACGGGCCATAATTAATTTTCACATATTCGCGGGTAAGACTGTCATCTAAACTGGCAAGCAGGGCATTTTTATCTCCATAAGCTTCTTGCCAGAAAAGGTCATCCATGATGTCCGCAGCATCAAAAAGCAAAGAAAGCATCTGTTTCTGTTGGTCACTCAATGTGCTGAGGTCTGATGTAAGTGCTACTTCTTTATAGGCTTGCACCTTCTTTTCCATTTCTGTTTGTTGTGTGTGTTGTCCTTTATTTGTAGTATTGTTGCATCCTGAAAAGAGTAATCCTGACAGGATGATCAGGCCAATTGTTTGGTTAAATATTCTCATGGGTATACTGTTTTGATTTTAAAATGCAAGTTAATATAATTTGAAGTTTGCTGTGGATCCGATTTGATGTTGTGCAACTAATCGAACTCAAATTACGATTCCCTTGATACATCATCCGAATTAAAAGTAAATCCCAGCCGTTTACCAGTCTGCATCCTGGAAGACTGGATCTTCTGATTCATCTGGTAGACTGATGCGATTTTCACATTGTCATAAGGCGGAACCAGCAAATCAAATTCAATAGAATAGAGAATTGCTATTTCTATGATATTTTGCAGGTTATCCGCAGAAATTTTTTCCTGTCCAATGTTATTGTACATAAATCCCAGCTGTCTTTTCCCTTCCACCATAAAGTAACCATCCCGGTTAATGAAAATTCTGCCAATCAGGTAGCCAAGGTCCTCATCGCGGCTGTATTTAAATGAGTCAGCCAGAAAATTATAAATATTGATGATGCCACAATAGGTATTCAGTGGATTTTCCTTGGCAAAGGGAGTTTTCCAGATGCTGTGTTCGCGGTTAAACTCGAAAATATTTGTATGCATACTGAATATCAGTACATCAGCAGCAACCTTTAATTCGGCTTCAAATTTACCCCGATCCCTGTACTCCATCATTATACGGTTGTCTTTACCCTGGAGATCAATGTTATAATTGGTAACAACGGACTGAAGAATTTCTTTGATCTGATCCAGGGCATACTGGGCCTGGTCAGAGGCTAATTGCTTGACCTTTGATTTTATTGTTAACTGGTTGATGATTAGATCTTTGTTTGATGATTCCATGTGTAGTTCAGTTATTAGTTAAAGCTGTAAAATTTGGATGAATAAATATAGCAGCATTTTTTAACGATTGGTCTTGAAAAACAAAAAAAATCCTGTCGGAGAACAGGATTTTTTATATCTGCATATTGACGGAAATTAAAATCAGTTTTTAGGTGCAATAACAAATCAATAAGCCCGGGCAAAAATTACTCTTTTTGACGAAGGCTTACCGGTAAGAATACATTTTCCTTCTTCCTCTTTGGCATCAAATGGAATACATCGGATTGTGGCTTTGGTAAGCTCCTTGATCTTATCTTCAGTTTCAGATGTGCCATCCCAATGGGCCGACACAAATCCGCCCTTGTTTTCTATGATGTCAACGAATTCATCCCAGTTATCAGTTTCATAGGTATTTTCTTCTCTGAATTTAAATGCTTTCAGGTAAATGTTTTCCTGGATAGCCTCTAATAATTCTGCTGTAATGTTTTCAATATTTTCCTGGGGATAAATCTTCTTTTCCAGTGTATCTCTTCTGGCCACCTCAATTGTATTATTTTCAATGTCTCTCGGCCCGATAGCAAGTCTGACAGGTACTCCTTTTAGTTCCCACTCGGCAAATTTGAAACCTGGCTTGTGTGTGTCGCGGTCATCAAACTTAACAGTGATATTTTTGGCTTCAAGTTTTTTCTTGATTTCCAACGCTTTTTCAGAGATTTTTTCCATCTCTTCGGCTTTTCTGTATATAGGAACGATTACTACCTGTATTGGTGCCAGCTTTGGTGGCAACACCAGCCCGTTATCATCAGAATGTGCCATAATCAATGCTCCCATAAGACGAGTACTAACACCCCAGGAGGATGCCCAGACATAATCGAGTTTACCCTCCTTATCCAGAAATTTCACATCAAAGGCTTTGGCGAAATTCTGGCCCAAAAAGTGAGAAGTACCTGACTGCAGCGCTTTCCCATCCTGCATCAATGCTTCAATACAGTAGGTATCAAGTGCCCCGGCAAATCTTTCATTCGCTGTTTTAACGCCTTTGATTACCGGCATAGCCATGTGCTTTTCTGCAAATTCCGCATATACATTTACCATCTTTTGTGTTTCTTCAATCGCTTCTGCCCTGGTAGCATGGGCAGTATGCCCTTCCTGCCATAGAAATTCGGCAGTACGCAAAAAAAGACGGGTACGCATCTCCCAGCGAACCACATTGGCCCACTGATTAACAAGGATAGGTAGATCACGGTATGATTGTATCCAGTTTTTATAGGTGCTCCATATAATAGTTTCTGAGGTAGGGCGAACTATGAGTTCTTCTTCCAGTTTAGCATTCTCATCCACCACAATTTCATGGGTGTTCTCATCGTTCTTTAACCGGTAATGGGTTACAACAGCACATTCTTTGGCAAAGCCTTCAACGTGACTGGCTTCTTTACTGAAAAATGATTTTGGTATAAATAACGGGAAATAAGCATTTGAATGTCCTGTTTCTTTAAACATTTTATCCAGCTGGGCCTGCATTTTTTCCCAGATCGAATACCCATAAGGCTTGATAACCATGCAGCCTCTGACTGCTGAATTCTCTGCCAGGTCAGCTTTTATGACCAGGTCGTTGTACCATTGTGAATAATTTTCCTTTCTGCTTGTTAATTCTTTCGCCATATCTTCCTTTTGGTATAATATTTGTTATTTTTTAGTAGATTGAAAACTTTTACAAATTAAAGAAATAAAAATTTATATTTACAATAATTATTTAACAGGAGGTTCAGCCATGAAAAAAAGTTTAATTTTAGTAGTTTTTTCCACCCTTTTCATGGGCGCATGTTCTTCCAGTTATTATGCTACAAGTCCCGGTTACGACGATATTTACTACACACCTGCCAACAATCCACCACCTGCGCAGGTTGCACAAAAAACAACACAAACCACTCAACCGGCGGCAGTACAGAGTAACCAGGAAGGATTAAGTGATTATGAGAAGTACAGATTGGAACAGGAGCAGAAGATGCTGAGTACATCACTTGATACTACTGATCAGTCTGCTTCGGAAGCTGCCGGTAACTATCAGGGTCAATACAATGATTCTGCTGCACAAAACCGGTATTATGATCAATATGCCAATCAGGGCAATGAGGATAATGGACAGGAATATTATTATGATGAAGACTCCGATCGCCCTGTTGTCAACAATTATTACTTTGATGATTACGATGGATTCTATTATGCATCCCGCATAAGAAGATTCAATTCGCCCTATTTTGGATGGGATTATTACGATCCGTTTTACACCAGTTCCTATAGTTATGGCTACGGATATAATCCCTATTCCTGGGGCACCAGTATTTATTATGGATATCCGGGATTCAGCCTGAGTATGGGCTGGGGCAATCCTTACTGGTCAGTTTGGGATCCTTTTTACCGTCCGTATTACGGAGGATCATACTGGTACGGATATCGTAACGGTTTTTACGATGGGTATTATGCAGGCGGCTACTATCCCTATGGAGGATACGGTTATTACAATGATTATTATTCTCCTTACAGGGATAACCGGTACATGAGCACGGTTAGTTATGGCAGGATTAATCGCAGGGTTACCGGCAGAAGCAGTTCAGGCAATGTTTCAAATGGTTATCTGCCTAGTAGTAATGTCAGGACAACAGGTGTGAAATCAGGAAGTACAGGTTCAGATAACCGTAATCGTACAGGTTCAGTTACCGGGAGAAGGAATTATACGCCTTCTTCAGCAGCTGCTACCCGCACCAAAAGTACTACAACTACTCGCCCCGCAAATAGCACGATTTCATCAGGAAATCGCAGTAGCTCGGTTACAGGAAGAAGATCAGCGCCTTCAAGCCCATCAACGCAAAAATCAGCCACTGGTAACAGAAATGTTGTAACCACGCGTCCCTCTGTAAACACCGGAAATTCCTCCGGCAATGCTACAAACAGGAGAAGTTATACGCCAAGTTACAGCAAGCCGGCTACAAACACACGGCCTGTATATAACAGACCATCATCAGGCAGTTCTTCCTCCAGACGAGTTTACTCAACTCCGGCCCGAAAAAGCGGATCGACCTATTCGAGGCCGGCAAGCAGTAGTAGCAGTTCCGGATCTAGCTATTCACGGCCTGCAAGAAGCAGTTCCGGTAGTACCTACTCGCGCCCTGCAAGGAGTAGTAGTTCAGGAAGTTCTTACTCCAGGCCTACTCGTAGTTCCGGATCAAGTTATTCCAGACCCTCAAGCAGCAGCAGCGGAAGGTCTTATACCCCAAGCCGTAGCAGTAGCAGCAGTAGCGGAAGGTCTTATACTCCTTCTTCTTCGGGTTCTTCCGGATCTTCCTCTGGTTCCAGGTCTTCATCTTCCTCATCAGGTGGCGGACGAAGGAGATAATATTGGTAAATATGCGGATCTGTATTTATTACAGATCTGCATTTACCTTAATTTAACCCCTGGTCTTTTCAAAATTTATTGAACTTTGCATAATCAATCAATAAGTTGTATGCAGAAAAGGGGATATTATTTGTTTTATATTGAAAAAATAATGAGGATTGAAATATGCTTGCAGGTAATTTATAAAGTTCTTTCCTTATAATTTATATCCGAATAAAATAAGAAAATATGAAAAAGATAATTTTAAGTATACTGATCATCCCGCTTGTATCTATGTCTCTTATGGCCCAAAATGATTTGGATGCAATGAGGTTTTCCCAGAATTTCTATGGCGGTACAGGCAGGTCATTAGCCATGGGTGGCGCCTTCGGTGCACTGGGAGGTGATTTTTCCTCCCTGAGTATTAATCCTGCCGGAATTGGTGTTTACAGAGGGTCCGAATTTACCATTACTCCGTCAATAAATTTTAATAAAGCAACAGCCTCATACCTAAGTACTGATTACAGTGATGTTAAGTACAAGTTTGGCCTGAATAATCTTGGTTTTGTGTCAACATACAATACCAATCGAAATGAAGGCTGGGTAAGTGCCAGTTTTGCCATTGGTTACAACAGGTTGAATGATTTTAACCAGAATATCAGCATTGTTGGACATGATGCTCATAGTTCATTACTTGATGAGTTTGCTGCAAATTCCAACGGACTGACATCTACTCCAGCCAGTCCATATTATGAGGATCTTGCATACAATACTTATTTGCTCAATATTCCGGATACAACCATAAAACCCTATGTTTATACAAATGTTCTGCAGGGAATCTACGGGCAGGATCAGGAAGAGCAAATTACAACGAGGGGAGGCATTGGAGAATATACTTTCTCCTTTGGAGCAAATTACAGCAACAAGTTGTATCTTGGATTGACAGTTGGTATTCAAAGTTTGCGCTACGATGAAGTGAAACACCATACCGAGACGGAAGTAACACCAATACCTGAATTCCATTCATTTACCCTGGACGAGTATTTTAATACTACGGGTACCGGTTATAATTTGAAACTGGGAGCTATCTACAAACCGGTTGAGATGGTAAGGTTGGGTCTTGCTTTTCACTTGCCAACATTTTACAAACTTGAATCGGAGTTTCATACCAATATGGATGCCTATTTTGATCCTGATCCAAATTTTGATGACCACCTGAATGCAAGATCTGATAATCAAATTAATGATTACAACCTGGTTACTCCCGCTCATCTGATTGGGAGTGTTGCTCTGCAGTTCGGTTCAATGGGTTTATTGTCATTTGATTATGACTATGTAAATTATCCATCGGCAAAACTAAGGTCAGATAATGACTCTTATACCGATATTAATGATATGATTCAAAATAATTACAGGTCTGCCAGTAATTTCCGCATAGGTGGTGAATTACGGTTTGACAATTTATACCTGCGTGGTGGATATGCCTATTATGGAACACCAAATACTGAAAAAACAGGAAATGCAAAAGCCAGTTTTTCACAGGCAAGTGCAGGGTTTGGATTAAGAACCCGTACCTTCTTCTTTGATGTGGGCGTTGCAGACCGATTCCAGGATGAAAAGTACTATCTATATCATACACCACCTGCTATAGCAGATATTAAAACCAGCAATATAACTGGCGTAGCAACCTTCGGATTCCGATTCTAAAATATAACTGTGGATTGATTCAGAAGAGGTTATTCCTGATGGGATAGCCTCTTTTTTTATTCAAGGCAACTTCTTTCTAATATATCTTTTGTGGAAGGTCCTTCATTAAAAAGCAGGTCCAGTATACTCAGGTTTGGAATAAAACCATATTTCTCACTAAATACCTGGTGATAAGTTGCAGGGTGAAAATCAGGGTCTACTTTCCTTAATCTTTTCTTTGGACTGATTGAATTTCTGAAATCGATACACTTGGTGTGCTCTTCCGGCTGGAATTCTGTAGTAAGCTGAATTTCTTTTTTAATACCAATTTCCTCCAGAAGGGTATGGATTATATCCAAATTATAATCGAACAGGTATTCGTGCTTTTTATTATAAAACGGGAGGAAAGCATCGATATAATATTCATAAAACGGGGAAGACCGGTAGGCTGATTCAATGGCTTTAAAATGTATTTTGGGCCAGTTTGTGGCATAGTCCAGTTCCACTTCCCGAATGGGTATTTTATCTGTAACGCCTTTTTTTACGGGTAGAGAAAGAGTGAGTGGGCCGTTCGCCCCATAAATCACACACCTGTTTC
>DASQZP010001067.1:0-5347 GCA_035638655.1 Bacteroidales bacterium | reverse complement strand
ACAAAACAACCCCGTCAATTACAAGTGAGAATATCCCTTCGGAACGGAAAGTCAGTATCCAGCCTGCGATAACCACCTGAGTATCGGTGATGGCATATCACCGAAAGGCAATACAGTATGCAATAATTATAAAAAAAGTGTAGAATATAAAAAATAAGATTACCTTTGGCCCGATTGCAGGAACAGAAAATTGAAAATTATCCTGCAAGGGGCCAAAATTATACGGCGAGACGTTAAAGAAGCATTGAAAGTTTACTACAATCCTCCTCTCAGTATTTCCGCAAATTATTATCCCCACCACTTATTAGCATTAACTTATGGTATTCCTTTTTCAGCAGACCGGTGAATAAGAAAACTACCAAATTAAACCGGTCATGGTAATATATAATATATGACATTTAAAAATCTTAATCTTATCCATCCCATTCTTGAGGCATTGGAAGTGCAGCAATACACCACACCAACCCCTATTCAGGCAAAAGCCATTCCTTTGATCCTTAACCGCAAAGATATTCTCGGTTGTGCCCAAACAGGTACAGGAAAAACTGCTGCTTTTGCCATTCCGATTATTCAGTTACTTAGTGAGGATCAGAACACAAGAGGCAGCAAAAGACAAATACGCAGTCTGATTCTAACCCCAACCAGAGAGTTGGCCATTCAGATTGATGAAAGCTTTACCGCTTATGGTAAAAATTCGGGTATGAGAAATACAGTAATCTTTGGAGGGGTTAACCAGCACAGCCAGGTACAGGAACTCAGACGTGGCACAGACATTCTTATTGCTACTCCAGGGCGGTTGCTTGATCTGATGAATCAGGGAATAATCAGCCTGAAGCATATTGAGTTTTTTGTGCTCGATGAAGCAGACAGAATGCTGGACATGGGTTTTATTCATGATGTTAAAAAAATAATTGCCCGTATACCTGCCAAACGACAATCTTTATTCTTCTCAGCAACTATGCCACCATCAATTCAGGAGCTGGCAGGCACCATCCTGGTCAATCCCGAAAAAGTTGTTGTAACACCCGTTTCAAGCACGGTAAATACAATCCGTCAGGTTGTATATTTTGTGGATAAGGAAAACAAGAAACAATTGCTGATTGATCTGATGGATGATGATTCCATCGACCGTGCACTGGTTTTTACACGAACCAAGCATGGTGCTGACAATGTTGCAAAAAAACTAAGTCATGCCGGCATTCAGTCCCAGGCCATACATGGTAACAAATCACAGAACGCCCGTCAGCAGGCTTTGAGTAACTTCAAATCCAGAAAGACAAGGGTACTTGTTGCCACCGATATAGCCGCGAGGGGAATCGATATTGATGAACTGAGTCATGTGATTAATTTTGAACTTCCTAATATCCCTGAATCCTATGTACACCGTATCGGCCGCACTGGTCGCGCCGGAGCAGAAGGACAGGCAATTGCATTTTGTGATGCCGCTGAAAAAGAGTATCTAAAAGATATTCAACGACTAATAGGCAAACAAATACCTGTGATTGACGATCATGATTATCCGCTGATGAACCATTCCGTTCAGGAGCCTGAGCCACAAAACAGAAGATCTTCGGGACGGAACGTTAGGAAAAAATCATCAGGCAACACCGGCGGAACTGCAGGGCAGGGCAACAGACAGGGAAAAAGAAACCGCATCGCAAATCAAAAATCAAATTAAAATGCCGGGGATTTTGAACGGTGGGGATTTTGAACGGTGGGGATTTTGAACGGTAAAGTATATTTTTTCAAGCATCAGAATCACCAAAACACTACCTTTCACCCTATATTTAATACGGCAGGTCCTGTTTTGATATTCAGAAAATGCTCAAAATATATTATTGCCGTGATAAATTAAAAAAACACTGATAATGAATGAAAAAAAGATAATTTTATAGTAGTACTCTTAAAAGAAAAGTATACCTTTGCTGACAGTTATGATTTGAGAATTAGCGCTTTAATTTACTAATTACAGTAATACAATTAGTCTTTCACAGCTCTCTTTTTAAATCCATTTATAATTATTTAATAGCAGGTTGTTTAACTTGTTTTCCAGGTCAAGATATAAAAAGGATAACACTATTCTTTGGAAACCAGAAAACTTAAATATCATTCTGTTATTAAAAACAAACATTTAAACAACAAAAAAATGAACATTTATGTAGGCAACCTTGATTACAGGGTTAATGAAAACGATCTTGAAGATTTGTTCCAGGAATACGGAACTGTAAGTTCTTCGAAAATTATCACTGACAAATACAATGGCAGAAGCAAAGGCTTTGGTTTCATTACAATGGAAAGCAATGATGAAGCGAATAAAGCAATCAGCGAATTGAACGGTACTTCCTATGAGGATCGCGATATCGTTGTGAATGAAGCAAGACCAAGAAAAACAAATTACAACGATTAACGATATGACAAAAGGAAAAGTAAAATGGTACAATGACGTCAAAGGATTTGGCTTTATTGAATCTGAAAACGGAGAAGATATTTTTGTACATCGTACAGGATTAGCAAATAGTTATACGGTTTTACAACCGGATGAAGAAGTTGAATATGAAACCAGACAGGGAGAAAAAGGCCTGATGGCAGTGAATGTAAAATTAGCTGAATAACAGATTTCTATTGAGATATTAAATATCTCAGAAAGTATACGATACCCGTTCTTCTTTGAGACAGAATGGGTATTGGTATTTCTTCATAAGAACATTAATGAAATTTGCTGTTAAGAATACATGAACATCCATCCTGAGAATTGAATAATCAGGAAGCAAACATTCTATCCACGGCTCGGAGAGAGCAAAAAAAGAGTTGCATGCGCCAATTAAAAATCACCAAACAAATAACTTTTCGGGACGGGGAATCAATTAACAGATATTTTCAGGAGATAAATAAGTATCCGATGATCACTTCTGAAGAAGAAGTTGAACTGACGATTCGCATCCGTGCTGGTGATCAGGCTGCATTGGAGAAACTGGTACTTGCCAATCTTCGTTTTGTGATATCTGTAGCCAAGCAGTATCAGTACAAAGGCCTTTCATTTCCGGATCTGATTAATGAGGGTAATGTTGGTTTGGTAAAGGCAGCAATTAAATTTGATGAAACACGTGGTTTCAAATTTATTTCCTATGCAGTATGGTGGATACGTCAGGCTATCATACAGGCCATCTCAGAACAAACCAGGATAGTCAGGCTCCCCTTAAACAGGCTGTCTTCTATCAATAAGATAACACGCGCCATTCCCAAACTGGAACAAGAATTTGAACGGGAACCTACAGAGGAAGAATTAGCAGGATTTCTTGACCTTTCACAGGAAGAGGTGATTATTGCAAATGACATAAAAAAAAGACAGGTGTCATTTGATATGCCACTCTCACCTGACGGTGACAGTGAATTCAGTTTATATGACCTTATTCAGACCGGGAATGTTCCTTCACCTGACAATAAACTGATCAATGAATCACTTTCAGTAAACATTTCCAGGGTACTAAAAAAACTATCCAGCAGGGAAGCGGAAATTGTTACCATGTCATTTGGTTTGTCTGGTACACCAGTCTTTTCGTTGAGGGACATAGCAGCAGAATATGGGATGTCATCAGAAAGAATCAGGCAGATCAGAGGCCGGGCATTAGCAAAACTCAAAACACTGATGACAGAAAAGAATTTCTCTTACTGATTGCCAGAAATTTCTTTGTGCATTTTTCTTCTTCATGGCGTGATTTCTGCATAAAAGCATTAACCCGGTATTTATTTGATATTCTGAGCTTAGCACAATTACATTTAACTTTATTAATCTTTTTTTAGATATTTTAACATTAGCTGTTTAATCACTAATAATTAATAAGATAAGCAGTCTGATAGCTTCAAACAAGCCATTTTATGCACTAATCCCGTTTTTTTTCAACCTCCACCAGATATAAATTTGTCTTTCATAATTAATCGTTTTTTGGAATTTTATGGAGGATAACTTATGTCAACTCATTCAAAATGGTTAACGCTGTTTTTAGTTCCGTTTATCGGAATAGTTTTCACAGCGAATTCGGCTTTACAGGCCGCCAACGGAATCACCCTTTTTACCCCTTACACCAACATCTCAGTCCCACCGGGCCAGTCAATCACTTATACTGTCAGCGTGATTAACAACACCAGTGCTGTTCAAACAATCAGTCTGTCGGTAAGCGGCATGCCTAAAGGCTGGGATTACACACTCCAGTCTGGCGGCTGGAATATCGGCAAGATATCTCTTTTACCAGGAGGTAAAGAAAATTTGATTTTCAAAGTTGAAGTTCCCCTGAAGGTGAATAAAGGACACTACCGTTTCAGGTTATTGGCAGGGGGGATTGCATCGCTGCCCCTGGAGGTGGAAGTTTCGGAAAAAGGAACTTACGAAACAGAATTTACTACTGATCAGCCGAATATGGAAGGTAATTCAGGTTCCACCTTTACCTATAAGGCAAAATTACGAAATCGTACTGCAGATGAACAATTGTACGCTTTGAGAGCTGATGCACCTCCGGGCTGGAATGTCACTTTCAAAGTAAGTTACAAACAGGTAACTTCAGTAAATATAAAAGACAATGCCAGCAAAGATATAACCATTCAGATCAAACCGCCCGAGCAGATCAAGGCAGGCAAGTACAAGATCCCGGTAGAAGCTTCCACCAATTCCACTTCAGCAAGCGTCGACCTGGAGTCCGTCGTAACCGGTACTTATAGCATGGAACTTACTACTCCCACCGGATTGTTGAGTACTGACATGACTGCCGGAGACACGAAAAAAATCGACATGATTGTCCGCAATACTGGCTCATCAAGTCTCAAAAATATTGGCTTCAGCGCAGCCGCCCCCACCAACTGGTCGGTAACTTTCGAACCCAAAAAAGTAATACAACTGGGACCTGGTTCAATCACCCATGTTACTGCCTCTGTTAAGGCAGACGGGAAGGCCATCCCAGGCGATTATGTTACTAAATTTACGGCCCGAACACCAGAGACCTCTTCAAAAACTTCTTTCAGGATTACTGTCAAAACACCCATGTTGTGGGGTTGGATTGGCGTGCTGATAATTTTACTTGCAGTTGGTATTGTTTATTATCTGTTCCGGAAATATGGAAGGAGGTAAGCCATGAGTGATCATATTATTGAAATGGTTGAGCTAACGAAAAAGTACGGTACTTTTACGGCAGTGGACCATCTCAGTCTGAATATCAGAAAAGGTGAGATCTTTGGTTTGCTGGGACCAAACGGTGCCGGTAAATCTACTTCTATACTCATGATGCTTGGTCTGACAGAACCCTCCTCAGGTAATGTTTTCGTTTGTGGTATTAACTCAACCATTAATCCCATTGAA
>DASQZP010001066.1:0-2771 GCA_035638655.1 Bacteroidales bacterium | reverse complement strand
TGGCAAATGTTTTACTTTTTTTGCAAACGGATGATAAAAATTTTCATAGCCGTTTTCGTAACCGTTTACCAATACTGGCATATCTTCTGGGTATTGTTGTAATATTTTTATCAGTTCGCCAACTGTGAAGTTGTATATGTTTTTATTTTTCATGGTTACCTCTGCTTTGGTTTCAGCTCCGCTCAACCGGCGCTGCATCAGTTCCCTTAGCGGAGTCGAAGGAAATGCTGATTATGATACTATGGCTTTGGGTAAAAGAAAACAGGCACAAGGGTTATCTCGCGGGGAAAATGGCATAAATAATCTCATCTACCAATCACCAAAAAATCTGAAATTACCGTCTAAATCTGTGCAACCATTTCCTGTGCGGGTTTATAGTCCGGATTTAACTGCAATGTTTTGTTCAGATAGCTTTTCATCTTATTCAAATCACCTAATTCTTTATAAACCAATGCCAGATTATACATTGTTTTCCACGAACCGGGGTAATACCTGTCGGATTGTAACAGCAGTTTTTCGGCATCGGCAAATTTTTCTGTTTTCAGATAAATAACCCCCAGGTTGTTAAGAGCCCCTTTGTTTTTGGGATTGATACCAAGAAGTTTTTTGTAATAATCAACTGCATCGTTGATTTGCCCAATATCAGAATACAGTTTGGCCAATCCAAAATAAGCCCCTTCATACCCGTTATCCAGTTCAATTGCTTTTTTAAAAGCCGCTGCCGATTTGTTAAACTGACGTTGTTTTTTACAGGCAATGGCCATATTGCGATAAGCAGTAACATAATTTGGTTTGGCTTTAATGGCACCCTCGTAACTTTCTACTGCTTTTGCATAGTTACTCTGCCTGCTGTATACCAATCCAAGATTGTAAAAAGCCTTATAATCATTCGGGGCTAACCTTGTTAGTTTTGAAAATAATTGTATCGCTTTGTCGTTTTGCTTCTGCCCCATGTAGATGACACCAAGGTTATACATGGCCTTGCTGTTACCGGCATCAGTTTCAATAATCTTCCGGTAAAGGGATTCGGCTTCTTCATACTGGTCGGTTTTTCCGTATGCTACTGCCAGGTTGTACAAAACATCACTGTTTTGGGGTTCAAATTCCAGGGCTTGTGTATATAATTCTATCGCCTTTTCGAGGTTGTTTTTTTCAGCCATTATAACGCCTAACTGGTTAAGGGCATCAGTATTATCAGGCTGCAACTCTATCAGGCGTTTAAGCGCTTTTACGGCATCATCTGTTCGTTTTGAATCTTTGTATGCTTTTGAGATATTGAATAATGCTTCGGTATAGGAGGCATCCAGGGCAAGTGCTTTTTCCATTTGAGAGATGGCTTCCTTATAATTTTCTTTACGGTAATATACGACTCCGAGATTAAAAAGTGCTTCGGAAAAACCGGGTTTAAGCTCAATTGCTTTCCGGTAGTTCAGAATGGCATTGTCAGCATCCCCTTTCTCTGAATTCAGTTTGGCCAGGTTAAAGTAGGCTTCGGCATATTCAGGGTCAATATCGATGGCTTTAGTATAACACCTGATGGCTGTTTCGAGACTGTCCTGTCTGCTCATTACCACACCGAGATTTAACCATCCGGAAGCATAATCAGGTTGTTGTTTAAGCAGTGTGTTTAAAGTAGCTGCAGCATCCGAAAGCTTGTTTTGCCGTATATAAGACAATCCGAGATTATAAATAGCCTCTGTATGTTTGTCATCTATGCTTAACACTTTTTCAAAACTATTAATCGCTTTGGCATATTTTTTTTGTTTGAAATACACCAGGCCCAAATTATAATGGATCTGTTCATTTCCCGGATCCAGTTTTGAGGCTTTGTGCAAATCGGTGTAGGCTTTTTGAATAGCATTGCTTCGCAAAAAGTAAGTTCCTCTGTTAAAAAGAAGCTTGTATGAATTAGGCATGCGTGTCAACCCTTTCCTGTATATGTCAAGTGCTTTTTGTACCTGATTGACATTCAGATATTCAATGGCCAGGTTGATATAGGCCTCTTCATACATCTGATTTTCCTTTATCAGCCGTGCATAGATTTCCCTCGCCTGCTTATTCCGGTTGGTTTTGCTGAAAGTAAGTGCCAAATTAAATTGTGCTTTACTATTTTCAGGGTCCAGACGCAAAATAGTCTGAAAAGCATCTTCTGCCTTTTTAAAATTATCGTGTTGGTAGTACAAATAAGCCAGGTTGTACCATGATTCGATATGGGAAGGATTCAGCTCAATTGCTTTTTTATAGGCTACTAAAGCCTTTTTATATTCGTTTGTTTTTTGGAATATGATACCCAGGTTGTAATGAATTTTAAATGATCCGGCTGATTTATCAAGTCTGGCAGCTTTTAAAAGCAGGGTTTCTGCCTCATCTGTATTATCGTCTTTTAGTTGTATGGTTCCCAGGTTATAAAAAGCATCTGAATAATTGGGCTGCAATTCGATGGCTTTCCGGTAATACGATTTTGCCTGGTCGACATTCCCGTTCAAAGAATTGAGGTATCCCAGGTAGAAATATGCTTTTGCATTACCGGCATCCAGTTTCAGGATACGGTTAAAACTTTGCAACGCCTCTTCTTTGTCCCCGTTTCTAAAACAGGCTATTCCCAGTGCCAGCAGGATCCTGGAATCTTCATTCTCCTCTTCGAGCGCCTGTGAATATAACTCAATGGCCTTGTTGAAATCATTGGCCTTTTCTGCTTCTTTTGCTGAAATAATTAACGGATTGGAGGATACAAAACCACTTTCAATGTCCCAGTCAGTTGTTTCTCCCAG
>DASQZP010001065.1:0-2153 GCA_035638655.1 Bacteroidales bacterium | reverse complement strand
GAAGAACTAAAAAATATTTGCACCATACGAGTCAAACCATATAGGAGTCAGTACTTCCCTAGTCACTATCTTTGGAGTTCGTTTCGCTCTTCAAAGGCAATTTATGATGTATTAACACAACGTGAATTTTCGGATTTTATTTATGCGCAGGGATTTACAGGATGGGAAACTATTAGGAAGAAATTATCAGGGAGGCCGCTTCCGCCGATCGGCGTCAACTTTCACGGTTTGGAAATGTATCAAAAAGCCGCTTCGATAATTCCAAAATTTGAGCAATTAATGTTTCGGCCGTTTGTAAAATGGAATCTAAAAAATGCTAATTATGCTTTGTCTTTAGGAGGTAATTTAACTAGTATCATTAAAAAGGTAGCGGGGAAGAATACGCATGTTCTTGAATCCGCCAATGGCATTGATAGTGATTGGATAAATGATAATATCAACATATATCCTCTCAATAATAAACTGGTACGGTTTGTCTTTGTCGGACGATATGAGCGTAGAAAGGGTATACAAGAACTAACTGCCGTTATTAATGATTTAGGTGATAATCCCTGGAGTCAGTTCGATTTTGTTGGCCCAATTCCTGAATATTTAAAATTAAAACAAAAAAATGTAAGATATCACGGATTAGTTAAAGAGCAAGATAAAATTCAATCCATTTTATATCGTTCAGATATTCTTGTCTGCCCGAGTTATTCAGAAGGTCTACCAACGGTTATTTTAGAGGGGATGGCTTGCGCAAATGCAATTATTGCTACAGACGTAGGCGCAATTGATTCAATAGTTTCAAAAGCAAATGGTTGGTTGATTAAGCCAGGTAATAGTGAACAATTAAAAGACGCTATTTTGAACGCCAAGAGAATTTCAACTACCGAGTTAAATGAAAAGAAGATCCATAGCAGAGAGTTAGTCGAAAGATCTTTTACCTGGGAGAGAGTTGCTGAGAATACTATTACTAATATCGCGTCTGCGATTGAAAGGAAGAATTTTGTATAAGATTGCATTTTTATATAGTAGGCTCTCCGGATATTTTCAAGCGTGTCTCAGAACACTCAAATCAACTTATGATGTTAGAACTCTTGTTTATCATTTTCCAACCTCAGAGAACGCTCCATTCAAGAATGATAATTACAGTAGTATAGACTTAAAACATTTAAATGACAATGCTTCATACAAAGAAATATTGAATAATTTGAAGATATTCTCTCCAGATGTAATCTTAGTATCCGGATGGATGGATAAAGAGTATTTGAAAGTGGCAAGACATTTTAAAAAAAGAAATGTGCTTACAATTGCTATGTCTGATGCACAATGGCAAAACAATTTAAAGCAAAACTTCATTAGATTTGTTTTAAAAGGATATCTGCATTCGTGTTTTGATTACTTTTGGGTAGCAGGCGAAAGACAGAAAGCATTTGCCCATAAATTAGGATTTAATGGGAATTCGTGTTTGACTGGAATATACAGTTGCGATTGGGAAAGTTTTGCATTTGATCCTTTGAAAAATGATTCTAAAAAGAAGAACACATTTTTATATACAGGCAGATACGTTGATATAAAAGGATTGGATACCTTAATAGAGGCATATCAGGAATACAGAATGATTTCCAAAAATCCGTGGAAACTCATATTCGCAGGTAAGGGACCAAACGCATATTTATTAAATGGTAAAATAGGCATTGAAAACAGGGGTTTTGTACAACCAGATAAATTACCTTCTATAATGAGAAAATCTGGTGCTTTTGTTTTACCAAGTAAACAAGAACCATGGGGGGTAGTTATTCACGAAGCTACTTCTGCTGGGTTGCCAATCTTGTGTAGTGATAGTGCAGGGGCTGCTGTCCATTTAGTCCGTGATGGATACAATGGGCATGTCTTTCAACCCGGCAATGTAAACCAACTTAGTCGACAAATGTTAAAAATTGAACGACTGGAAACAACGGACTTACAGCTAATGGGGCATCGAAGTTATGAATTATCGAAGCAATTTACTCCGTCTTTGTGGGCAGATACCCTGATGGAAATTTTAAAGAGTAACTCTAATTACGAAACTTAGAACGGATGGATTAATTTTTGACAGTGAAAAAATCTGATAGTCAAGGAAACGTAGCTTATTTGCCAAGTGTGCTACCTTATTGGCTATTGATTTTTTT
>DASQZP010001064.1:0-2698 GCA_035638655.1 Bacteroidales bacterium | reverse complement strand
GTTAATGCGAAATGTTTTTTTGCCATTATTCGCGGTTACAAAAAGCTGCTTCCCTACAAACCGCCAGCCCGGTTTCACCGAGTAGACTTCCTGTATTGTGTAATCTGAGGAGCTGAAGGTATAGACCAGTTCATGTCCTTTGTGTCGAATACCTTTCAGCGTCAGGCTTTCTTTATCTAATGGCCGGCCATCTATTGTGATCGAGAATGAATCTCCTGAAAATGCATAGGATTTATTTAAAATCTTATCATTAATAATCTGTAATCCCGCCCTGTCAAAGGTGGCCCGAATCTTCTGATTTTGAAGTAAATATGAAGAATTGGAAACCGTCCCTTTGATTCTGGAAGCTGAGGCAGGCTGAACAAAACCGGTAATAAACAAACCTGCTATGATTAACAATGCTCGCATGTATCGCATCAAATACCTCAGTTATAATTAGTTATGTTAGTTGTATTAATTTCTATTTATAAAATGATGAATGAAGCTTTTGAAATATTTTAATCTGTTGAAGCCTTATCCCAGTAGATTGTGTAATGTTGGTGCGTTATTTCATAAAAAGGAGCTAATTTAACATCTTTAGGTTTTCCCACGCCTACTGTTTTGAAATGTAATGGCTTGCCAGGCACCGGCTTTAACCATTCATTTACAGGTTTATCATTCACGGCTAATTTGGGAACTGAAACAGCAGGTAAATTGAAAAAAGCACCGGGCTGTTTGGCATAGGGATTAGCAATATATCCCCCTAATTCACCGGCAAGGACAATTGGGCCATCCATTATAGCAAACTTATTAGAATCATTGGCCATTGTAGATATATGCAATTTCATGGGTAATGTGATTCTTATTTTATCTCCATTATGCCATGTCCTATTCACAGCAATATAGCTACTGGGTTTGCTGATATTTTTTACTGTTCTCCCATTTACCTGTATAGCATATCCGTCTTTTGCCCAATATGGTCTGCGAATATACATAGTCATTTTTTTGGGGGTAGACATTTTTAATGTCAGTGTACTACGCTGCGACTCCGGAAACTTTGTTTTTTGTAATACAGTGATACCTTTCTTTTTCCAGTTTAAACTGGATGGTATAAACAGGTTCACGAAAAGACTGTTATCCGTGTGCATGTAAATCACCTTACCATATTTGGCATGATTCTCCATTCCTGTACAAACACAGCACCAAAAAGAATCAAACGGTTGACTGAATGTTTTAAAGAAACCCGGTTTCATTGATATGAAATAGGTCATCATGCCAGTTTTGGGATCCTGTGAAGCCAGGATGTCATTATAAAGGGCCCTCTCATAATAATCAGCATAGGAAGCAACGGGTTTCCATTGCATGAGATGACGAGTCAGCTTAAGCATATTAAACACATTACAGGTTTCACCCGATGATTTTGCCAATCGGTTTGGAAGTTGTCCAAGCTTACCAAAATATTCATGGACACCCATTTCACCGTTCACATATATACGTCGTCCTGTGACATCCCTCCAGAAATAATCAGCAACTTTTTCCATATTCGAACTGCCATCCACTTCATATTCTTTTGCAGCACCGATGATTTTGGGGATTTGTGTATTCGCATGGAAACCAGCCAAAGAATCTTTTCCCTCAACCAATGGATGAAAGATCCTTTTATCGTTAAAGCGTTCTGCCAGTTTAAGATACTTTTTCTTACCGGTGATCTCATAAATATCAGCCATTGCTTCATTCATCCCGCCGTACTCGGTCAGAAGCATTTTATCAAATTGTGCATCCGTAAGATTTTTTGTCAGGTTAACAGCCCAGTTTCCCAGTTGAATCAGTATGTTCTTTGCCTGATCATTATTGGCATACCAATAGGCGTCACGCAAACCCATAAATGTCTTGTGCAAATTATACCAGGGAACACCTACTCCATTAAGTACATGATGTGTATGTATTAATTTACCTCCAATATTATGGGCTTTGCCTGTATTATCAATCTTACCATTTTTGATTTCATTCCAAACTTTTTCACCACCAGGTATAGGTCCAACATATCCATCCCCGTGTGCCTTCTGACATATACCGAGCTCCTTTACTATGTAATTTACCCTTTTGAGTAATTTTGAATTGCCGGTAGCAGCATACATCATCGACAATGCTGAAAGATAACTACCCAATGTGTGGCCTGTTGTTGAATAAGTCTCCCAGCCTCCATAATCTTTTGCTTTTGGTTTGAGTCCGGCCGATTTAAAAAATGGAGCAAGAAGCTTATCCGGTTTCAACTCCAACATATACTTTTCGTCATTTTTCATCGCTCGTTTAAAGGGACCGCTCAATATTCGGACATCACTTAATGGAAACGTCTGTATTTTAACAGTTCCGGGTGATGGTTCCTTTAATCTATAATGGGGATGGATGAAAGCATTTACATTACCAGAAATATTGGAATGAAAAAACAATCCAAATACGATCGTAAGTAATAGAATATTCATGTTGAGTGTATAACGAATTTTCGGCTTTCGATCTTTCATGGTATTAACCGTTGTTTATTGTGGATTTTGTAATTAAAAAACATAATTAGCGTTTATTTTCTAGCTTCATCACTTGTTCCATGAACAATCATTTAATTTTGTTAGTATATCCTGTTACCACGTTATTAAAAAACAGCCCTTGGAACTGTCCTGCTTGTAACTTCGGCAGATGCAGTTGTACATGATACGTTTTGCCC
>DASQZP010001063.1:0-3394 GCA_035638655.1 Bacteroidales bacterium | reverse complement strand
TGAGGTTTCCCAGATCATACACTGAGCCCCCAAAGCAGCTGTGAGCATTTCAGCAAGTACTGATGGGTAGCTTGTATTGGCAGGAAAATAGGCAAAGAAATTCGGACTCTGCCAATGGGTAATGCCCGGAAGAATAAGCTCTTTAAAATCATTGAAGATGACATCCATGTTTTCACCTTCCACAGGCGCTGATTCCGGCAATGTGGCAAATATACTGCCAGGCTTAAGCTGCGATTTCACAGGGTAATTTTCTCTGTTTTCATAATAATCTGCCATCCAGTCGGCAAATTGATGTGCTTGTTTTCTGAATTCTTCGTTGGTCATTACTTTATGATTAATTGAACAGCTTGTATTTTAATTGATGAATAGTACCATCGCGATTCAAAGTTATAAATTTATTTTGCCCAATTCCAGAATAAACACAAAGGGTTTCATTAGTGTTAGTCAATAACGCAGTTATTGGACATTATGGACAGACACCCATAAGCTGCATTAAATATCGGGTAACATAACTACAGGTCAAGTGTAAACTGAATCGCTTCCGGATTATCAGTCTCTTCAGCATTCGATACAGACAATCCCAACAGCCTGATGCTTTTATCACTAAGTTGCTGGGTAGTAAGCAGCCATTTAGCGGTTTTATGCAGCAGTTCAAAATTATCCAGCTTGTTATGAATAGTTTTACTTCTGGTAATCTGTTTGAAGTCAGCGAATTTAATCTTTAATGTAAGTGTTTTTCCGTAGAATTTATTTTTTTTGAGCCTTTCCATCAACTCTTTCTCAATATGGTACAGTTCAGTTATCAGCTGGAACTCATTATATAAATCCGCTTCGAAAGTTCTTTCAGCGCCTACTGATTTTCTTTCTCTTTCAGGATTTACCGGGCGCTCATCAATTGCCCGTGCAATATTGAAGTAAAAATTCCCTGTTTTTCCGAAATGTCTTATCAGTTCCCCTTTCGACAGGCTTTTCAGGTCGAGACCTTTATAAATTCCCAACTGGTGCATCTTTTTTGCCGTTACTTTTCCTACTCCAAAGAATTTCTCTACAGGCAGGTCTTCAACGAATTGCTCGGCCTCTTCCGGTCTGATGACATAGAGGCCGTCTGGTTTGTCATAATCAGAAGCGATCTTGGCCAGAAACTTGTTTATAGATACGCCTGCAGAAGCTGTCAGGTTGATTTCCAATCTGATACGGGCTTTAATCTCTTTGGCAATCAGGGTTGCTGAAGGCATTCCTGCTTTGTTGGAGGTGACATCCAGGAAAGCTTCATCCAGCGACAATGGTTCGATAAGATCAGTATAATCACCAAATATATTCATGATCTGGTGGCTGACCTCCCGGTAAACATCAAACCTGGATTTTACAAACCGTAAAGCAGGACATTTTTGCCGGGCAACTTTTGAGGACATTGCTGAATGAACACCATACCTGCGTGCTTCGTAGCTGGCAGCAGCTACTACACCTCTTTCACTGTCACCTCCGACGGCAACCGGAATACCTTGCAGCTCCGGATTATCCCGCTGCTCAACTGAAGCAAAAAAGGCATCCATATCAATGTGTATTATTTTGCGGGTGTTCATTCTTCCTGAAGAAATGTTGATAAATCTGGCATGTAATGGTATTCCTTTATATGCAAAGCGCTAATTGATGTTTCAACGCATGTGTAAAATTATAAAGCTTTATCGTCCACTGAAAGACATAACTTATATTTATTAATTGTTAGATTGATTTTTTCATACTATTTTAGTTTCTTCATCGTTTATGAACTGAACCCGGAAAAACTCTGTGAACTTGAAAAAATATTTTTTTGCATTTTTTGTATTATTTTCAGCTACAGTATCAGCGCAATTACCAAAGGTAAAAAATCTCCCTACATACGATGACAAAGTGTTGCACTTTGGTTTTACACTTGGTCTGAATACCATGGATTTTACCATTCAGCGTTCACTACTGGGAGTACAACACGATACCATAGCAGATGTGAGTCGCATTGAACCGGGATTTCATGTATTGATAGTTTCTGACCTGAGGCTGGGAGAATATTTTGATCTTCGCTTTCAACCCGGTATTTCATTTGGCCAAAGGAACCTGAATTTTATCCATGACGGAGAAAGTATTGATGAAATGAAGATTGAATCAAATTTTCTTGATTTTCCACTTCTTTTAAAATATAAGGCCAAAAGGCTTAATAATTTCAGACCTTACCTAATTGGCGGGTTCAGCGTCCGATATGACATGGCAGCAAAGAAAGGATATGACGAACAAACCGACGTGTTTGTCAGGCTGAAGCCCTTCGATTATTATTATGAGCTGGGTGGTGGTGCAGATTTTTACCTGCCCTATTTTAAATTTTCCATGGAACTCAAACTGGCTGTCGGAATGCGCGATATGCTGGTCCATGATCCTGCTCCCAATCATGAGATATTTGTTAACAGCATTGACCGTCTTACTTCCAATCTGGTGATGTTATCATTTCATTTTGAATAACCTGAATAGTTAAATTATTACGGCCTTGATAAAAGAAATTAATCTGGAGCTGACTCCTCAGCAGGCTGCTGACTCTCTGCAGTATTTGCAGATTGCTGCCCGAAAAATGGATATTTCAGTATCCTCAGTGCAGGATCATCAAATTTTGCGAAGCTCATTAGATGCCAGAAAAAAAAATATAAAGGTGAACCTTCGGCTTCGGCTGTTTATTGATCAGCCTGCAGATACAAAAAGTATATATGCATTTATAGAATATCCGGATGTTAGTAACAAGACCGAGATAATTGTGGTAGGATCCGGTCCTGCTGGTCTTTTTGCAGCTCTTCGCCTCATAGAACTTGGATTTAAACCGGTGGTTCTTGAAAGGGGCAGGGCTGTTTCGGAAAGGAAAAAAGATATTGCTCTGATATCAAGGGAACATCGTATTGATTCTGACTCAAATTATTGTTTCGGGGAAGGCGGGGCCGGCACTTTTTCAGATGGTAAATTATACACGCGGTCAAAGAAACGAGGCAACACAGGTAGAATTCTGGGTATTTTATACCAGCATGGTGCTGATGAGAAAATACTTTATGAGGCACATCCTCATATTGGTACAGATAAACTGCCGGCTGTGATTAAAAAGATGCGTCAAACAATACTTGGGGCCGGAGGCGAGGTGCATTTTGGGGCAAAAGTAACTGAATTGATTATTAAACAAGACCGAGTTACCGGAGTTAAGCTTTCTTCCGGAGAAACTGTAGAGGCAGCGGCAGTAATTCTGGCGACTGGTCATTCTGCCAGGGATGTATACAAGATGTTGCATCAGCAACAGATAGCACTTGAGGCCAAGCCTTTTGCTGCTGGTGTCCGGGTTGAGCATCCGCAGGAATTGATAGACCGTATTCAGTACCACGGGCAGGAG
>DASQZP010001062.1:0-2113 GCA_035638655.1 Bacteroidales bacterium | reverse complement strand
TGACGATGTTTCCATGAAACAAATTTACTAATATTTGCCAAGCATGCTCCTGTATTTGGCACCCCGTACAATAATACTTTTGTTATATTTATATCCGTTCTATTTATAACCGTATCGATAAGATATTTTCTTACTACTAATCCACCAAGGCTATGCCCCACTAATATTATCTCACCCGCAGAAGAATGCTTGTTCTTTATAAAAGTATTTAGTCCTAATGATAGATCTTGAATTGATGAGAACTTTTTTGATAATAATGGGATTCTTAAAAGGCTTGTAGGGAAGCCGTAAAAGTCGTAATCAATTAAGCTGTTCAAAACCTCATTGTTTCTAATAAGCTCCGAGAAATTTCCCCAGCTTTTAATCCTATCTCCACCAAGTCCGTGTACAAAAATTACTAATTTTTTCATTTAACGCCACCTAAATAAGGCTTAAATGTATTTTATTTTCATCGCTTCTTGATTAACACAACTTTATCAGTGATTATAATGTTCTGTTTATCTTGTGAGTTATAAAGATAAACAGAAAGGTTTAAAATGGAATGTCTTCAAGTTTCAGACATCTTGGCTGTATCATCGACTCCAAACACACTCACAAATAGTATACAGATACAAATTCTGCTGAAATCAGTTTAAATAAATCGTATTTTTTGGGCAATTATAGCTTCTAATCCCCCTATCCGTTTGAGTAGCACGGAAGGTTGAAAATATTTTGTTTTTTAATATTGTAATATATCATATAATTCCCTACAGATAGAAAATACCACTGTCAATGAATTTTATTCCATTTTGGAGGGTTATTCGTGAAAAAGCTTGATGAATGGGCAAAAGGTAGACCGATTTTAATAGCCATAGCCTCTCAACAGATTGCTTTTGGCGCAGAACCTTGTTTCCAAGCCCTTCATGCGCTTAAATCTGGTGAACCTGTTGGCGGATCCGTAGAGCCACCGCACATCGACTATTGGATTGGTCTATATAAAAACCATAAAAAGATTACTGAATCTTTCAAAAAAACTTTTAGTGATTTTGATGAATTATCCGAAATTGGAATATCTATTTCTGATTTATTCAATTTTAACAGAAAACAAAGAAGAATTCTTGGATCAAAGAAATATAATAACAACCTCAGGAAAGAACTTGAAAGTCTAAGTCAAGAGGACTGGAATGAATTTCAAATTGTTTGGAAAGATCTTAACTTTTTCAACTTATCAATTCTTTTGCCAATAATAACTTGACAACAATCCATCCAATGTCATGAATGATAAATCCCTAATGCACTCTTTTAACTTCTCCTCTTTGCGAACCGGATATTCGTAGTGTTGGACCAAATCATTTTGTAGGACTTCAATAGGAGTATTTCGGACATCACCCTTTAAGAGAGGTGATAACTTCGCATTAACGTAATTTGAATATGGACCGCCCTCCTCTTTTTGATTTTTTTCTTGATCTCTGATTATTTTTTTTAGAAGGGGATTTTCAGGAGCCACCTTATTAACCATTTCTAGTATTTCACCACGGGCTTTATGAATTGCTTCGGAATGCTGTCTTGAAATCTTTTCTAAAACAAGTATCCATACCTCTTTCTCGAATCCTCCACGCCCAATATTCAGACTGGCTAATGTGAAGGTCTGCATAATATGAAAACTATCACTGCAAACCGCAATAAGCTTGTCTTCAATAGTCTCTAATCCGCCACAGCAATTATTGGGTTGATCAGCGTCAATTATAATACCCGCCTGACGACAATTAAAATTCCCGAAATCAGAAACTGAAGAAAACTGGTATAGCTATCCGAGTTCTCAACGGAAAGGAGAGATATGGATGGTTACAGACCAGCAGGTAAGGAGGTTATTCAAATTGGTACAGACAGAGCAGAATTTCGGGATAGCGGCAATGAAGGCGGGCATGGATGAAAAGACGGCTCGCAAGTATCGGATGCTGGGCAAACTTCCCAGTGAATTGGAAAAGCGCCACACATGGAGGACCCGCAAAGATCCATTTGAGGATGCCTGGCCTGCGATTAAGGTGATGTTAGAGGTCAATCCGGGGCTGGAAGCCAAAACCCTGTTCGAAGATCTTCTGCGTCGGAATCCAGGACGATTTGCCGATGGGCA
>DASQZP010001061.1:0-6006 GCA_035638655.1 Bacteroidales bacterium | reverse complement strand
AAAGACCTGCCCGGGGTCATACATGAATATGAGAGGGTGGAATATTAAGCCCAAGGTTGTATTCCAAACAGCATTCTTTTCCTCAGGTAATAAAGCACTTACAGACCCGTTGAATTTAGTGGGATAAAAAGGATCACAAATACGGAGAAAATTTACGAAATAAGTTTTGGGATTCTAAAAAAACGCTTATTTTTGCAGGGCATTTGAGAAACACCACATCGTTTATCGATGCTACCTGGTTCGGTAGTTCAGTTGGTTAGAATGCCGGCCTGTCACGCCGGAGGTCGCGGGTTCGAGTCCCGTCCGGACCGCAAAAAACCCCAAAGTTTAATGGTAAACTTTGGGGTTTTTTGTGTTATATTACGTATACATACTTTATTCATAATCCACCGTCTTTTTCTATAAAGGACAAACTCACATTTTAATTGAGCGGTTAAAGGGAGATTTTCAGCAGAGAAGGTCGCCCATGGACTCCAGATATCAAACATCAACGCCATAAACGACAAACAAAAGAGAGCTGAATTCTGGGCTGGATTAGCCACCCTGGCAGCAGCAGCGACCGAAGTATACCTGGCTTCAGAAAAGGATATCTACTTTGGTGGAGGCTTGACTTTTGCCACCACAGCGATAGGCAATTCCATTGCCACTTCGATTAGTGAGAATTTCGGATTAAAATATTGCATTGAACAGGAATCTGTGGCAGATGATGTAGCCAGAAATATATTAAAATATAACCATGTTTATCCTTCAGCACTAACCTCCATCCTGTGAAAAATCAAGAGATATTGCTGTGAGATCGGGGATTATTATGCCCTATCCGATGGAGGAGATCATCCCTCATTGTTGGCAAGAATCTCATCTGGAAAAAAGCCACAATTCCCTTTTAAAAATCCGCAGTATGATAAAAGAGTATCAAAAGTAATCTCACAGAATGCCATTATCGAGTATGAGAATTCCCATTTTGAGGATTATGAAAGTCTCCTGGACCGCTTGATCGCAGTAAATGTAGCCGCAGAGGAGGATTATATGTTTAAATCTATGGTCATGAGAAAATTGTATGATTCGACCGATAAATTAGAAAAAGCTTTATCATATCTTCAAAAAGCGGATATTCTAAACGTTTATCCATTAATCGGAATTGACAAGCAAAAAGGACTGAACTATCTGCAATTAGGATATAATAACAAAACAATAAAAGCCGTCAATATATATCTTGGTTCTTTTGGGCAACAAAAGCCATCAGAATATATTGAAAGTGAGATTGAATGGACAAGAAAACCGATATATATGATTAAAAACTTTTAACAATTTTCCAGGGTAGTTACAGAACTAGCTTTGTAATTAAAAATACTTTTTGTAACTTTAAAATTCTAATAACCAAACAAACCTATTTCTTATTAGATATCGATAAAACATGTCTTCACTGCATTAGCGGTAGTATATATTTTTGTCTTGGCAGCAGATGTTTACACTCAGAAAAACAATTCATATCGTTGGCAAGGAACTTGGGTACGTTTTGATCCCGACACAGTAATACTCTCAATATTTGCCCCTGTTTCCGATTGGTTTGAATTTTCAATGGTCGCACATAATCTCATTTATGCCGGATTCATTGGCAATTATAATACTAATCGTGGGGTATTCTCTCATTTTACAGCAGATATGACACATTTTAAGGATACAGACACTAATTTATATAACAATGATAAATAACCTTGCGAATTGCACTTCATTTTGTTCGATTAAAAAATAATGCTGGTATCAGAGAAGAACTACCTGGGGATATATGATAAAGCAGGAATTGGTTGAAAGGGTGCTTATTTAAAAAAACAGTAACTATTAACAAATAAAATATTCAAAATGAAAAATCTGCTTTTTTTAAGTGTATTAGTAATTCTATTATTTTATTCATGCAGTACACAAAAAGATATTACTACAGTATCGGTAAGTGGGGTTAATACAAAATTAACATTTACCCCAGAATATATTCAACAAAAATTATCTAGTGGACTCGAAGTATATGTCAAACCAATAAGTGCAGAAGAATTAAACGCAGAATTTGGTCAACTTTCTTTATTATCAGGACAATATAATAATCAGAACTTAAATACTAGTCATCATGATTATGTTCTAACTAATAATGAAGAAAAACAGACAAATAATATTCTGGAAAAAGGAATTGAGGCATTACATGATACCTTGCTGTCAAACCAAATAACCAATGATGAAATCAATAATATAATAAATAAAGTTATTGATATTTATGGCACGAAAGAAGAAAAGGAATATTATATTAAATCCGTTCTAAAGAATCCTTACTTTGTGAAAAACAAATATTTAAGCATATTCAAAGTTGAGCTAATTAATCGAACTGATGAGCTAGTTAAAACCGGTTTATCCAATATTGATGTTTTATCGGGTAAAGAAGAATTGAAACCTTATTCCAATAAGGATTTAAAATATTATCAGTCCCAATATGAAAATGACTTATTAATAGATCGGCTTAATCTTACTGAAGAAATAAATATTTATCCACGTGACACTGTTATTAAATATTTCGCAACTCCACCGATAAACGTTAACAGCAAAATCCTCAAGTTGTATTTTAATGACTCAGTTTTTTCTTTCAAGACGGATTATCAGGTCGATTCTATAAAAAATAAATTTAATTACTATCGTTTACATACAACATATGATATGTATACAATATTGCCAATTTACAGAACTAATAATGGAGAATTTAAGGAACTAACAGTTGATAATGGCGATATATTAGTACCTGAAGATATATTAAATCAAAAAATTGATATAATTGTCTTCAAAAAGTACTCTTCCTATTTTACATTTAACGGCTTTTTCAACCTATCTGTTTCCGATTATTTAACGGACAATAATAAGCTGGGGACTATTCCCCATCCTTCTTCAATCATAATTAAATAGAATTATAAACCCAAAGCAAAATGGTTGAACAAAGAAATTAATGGATATCATCCATATGAAAACTTACAAACGACTGTATCCAGGCCCTAAGAACATTTATTTACAGGAATGCCTTAATGGAAATTACATCGGTGTGAACTTCGACATTGACATGAATCTGAAGAACCACCTCCCGGATAACTGGAAGGATTTCAATAAAGAATTTATTCCGGTATGGTTAAAGGACCATCCGGATAAAAGCAGGGTATCAGCCGGGCTTGCCTGCGGGATGCTCTGGTCTGTGGCAAAAGGATTAAATACGGGCGATATAGTCCTCTGCCCTGATGGAAATGGAAGTTATTATGTTGGTGAGGTTGACTCAGATTATTATTTTGCAAAGGAAACCAACCTGCCACACAGGAGAAAGGTAAAGTGGTACCCTGTAAAAATCGACCGATCGACCATGAGTCCTGAATTACAGAAATCAGCCGGTTCATCAGGTACAATTTCTGATATTTCCCAATATGCGGTAGAAATTGAAAATCTCATTGGTGGCAAAAAACCGCCGGTCATTGTTGCACAAGACTCTACCATTGAAGATCCTTCGGTCTTTGCACTCGAAACACATTTAGAAGAATTTCTGGTTCATAACTGGAAATTTACTGAAATGGGTAAAAATTATGAGATTTTCGAAGAAGAAGGCGAGCTTAGAGGACAGCAGTATCCTTGTGATACCGGACGGATTGACATCCTGGCTGTAAGTAAAGATAAAGGTGAAATCCTTGTTGTTGAACTTAAAAAAGGAAGAGCCAGCGACAGTGTTGTGGGTCAAATACAAAGATATATGGGGTATGTAAAAGAGGAACTGGCGGAACCTGATCAGGAGGTTAAAGGTATTATCATTGCTCTGGAAGATGATCTAAGAATACGCAGAGCCCTGTCGGTGACAACAAACATCGAGTTTTACAGATACAAGGTGAATTTTCAGCTCTTTAAAGCATAGATAGTATGAAATTCGGCAGAACCATCAAACTCTTTCTTATTGAAGGGGAACCTAACCGAATGGAAATTAAAAAACGGAACCACTTTGCGGGATTATGAGATGCCGGGACTGTGATCCAGAGGGCCTATCAAATCACACGACTTCCGTATTAAGTAGGTCTTGCAATCTTTTTGCAATCCGGAAAGTTGCCGTTTTGATCTGATCAGCCTGAAATCCGCATCTCAAATAATCACATCTTAAAAGTGCTGAAAGATTCATAATGCCCACCCCTGCCCTTCGTTATCCATAACCACCTAATCACAGGAAAAAACAACCTAAATTTTAGACTGAAAGATTCTGAAAAAATCTTACTTTTAATCTTTAATCACAAAAATACATTGACGAAACAATATTTAACCCTACTCAGACCGTGCAGATTCTTGCTATGATAACGGATGGGGCTGATCAGAGACTTTGCAATGACGAATGGAATATATGCCGTGGATTTGAATGGTTTATGAATTATATGATCTGAGCGATAAAGATATGCCCATAGTTAGAAGATGAAATGAAACAAAACAGAATAATAAAGCATGGAAAAAGAACTTAGAATTACAGGTGAAGGACGTTTATCACTTACACCCGATATTGTTATCATACGTTTGCCGGTTGAAGCAACATCAATAGATTATTCCGGTGCCATTGATTATTTAAATCAAAAGGTTAATAAAGTGCATAATATCTTAAACACAAACAATATCGAAAAAAGTAAACTTAAAACTACAAATTTTGATATCCGTGAAAATTGGGAATATTACAAAGATAAGCGCATAAAACCAAAACTGCTGGGTTATATAGCATCCCACGATTTAAAACTTGAGATTCCTTTAAATAATGAATTAATTTCATCGGTATTAAATGACCTGTCAAATAGTAATACTGGTATTTCATTTACGCTTAGTTTCGATGTGTCAGAAAAAGAACAATACAACAAAGATTTGATAAAAATCGCAGTGCTTGATGCAAAAGCATCAGCAGAAGTAATTGCATCGGCATCAGGTATAAAACTTAAGGAAATAATAAAAATCGATTATTCTTTTAGTGAAATTCATTTTCATAACGATAATATTATGTATGAATCAGACATGATTTATGCTGAAACAACAATGCCAGATTTTTCACCTGATGAAGTGAAAGCACAAAAGAATATTACTATAATTTGGCGGATTGAATAATGAGGAAATTTAAATTGTTATGGAATCAATATAATAATTTATGTATAACGAAAACGATGACCCTGTAGCATATTGTATTAGAAGCTTACAATCCGGAAAAAATAAAGAGGTTGCATTAGAAAAAGCGGAAATCGCACTTTCAGATTGGTGGGCAATTTCAGCCGTTGACAGAAACCTGACTGAAGATGAAATTGAAAACACTCTTTTTATGCGGGCGATTGTGTTGGCCACGGTTGCAACGGTTTATGTATGGAACGGAGAGTTTAAACAAGCATTTGCTTTGGAAAACCAGTTTATCTATCAGGAAGATTTATGGGAAGAAGATAACAGACAGGTTATCGAAGGGTATTTAAGTCATCTCGTATACCAAAAACAATTTGAACATCTTGATATCATTTACAGGGAAAAAGCATTTAGGAAAGAATTTATACAGATAGAAAATATTTATAAATCAGTTCAAAATAAAGATTATGAAATTAAAGGTAATCGACTTGAATTTGTTTCCTCAGTTAATCGATTAAATAAATCTTGTAAATTATTATAAACATGACATTAGGGGTCAAGATGGAAATGATTAAACGGACTATATGGTTTGAACTATGATGGAAATGATTGAATGATGGACTATGATGGGGTAAACTGCTCTTAATCATAGTATTCATTTCAATGTTTGAACTATGATGGAAATGATTAAATGATGGACTATGATGGGGTAATGTCTCTCATTCATTTCATCATTTAATCACAGTTCAAAATTCATTCAATCACAATCACATCTTATTATTGACTAATCTCTTAAACTGCAACCGGGTATTTCCGAAATTGATAAGTAGCCCGGTTTTCATATTATAAGCTTCGAGATAATTGATC
>DASQZP010001060.1:0-11356 GCA_035638655.1 Bacteroidales bacterium | reverse complement strand
CATACACATCAAGTTTTCTTAATTGATCCTTTGACCATGAATTTTGTACAAGGTGATATTTCACCAGCCTGGTTAATTCAGGTACCGGAATATCTTCTACCGAATTATACTTAGGATTTTTTGCAAACCATTCTTCGAATGCCTTGTTGGAAGGAGCAAATGCAGTATAACTGCCAGATACATCGATAATTGAATCGTATCCAATAATTTCAATACACCTGGCAAAGGTTGATAATTCTGGTTGAGCCAAAATTTGAGAGTAAACTTTTCCTTCAAGCCAATCAGGTCGTTTGTATTTGTCAACCTGCAGGTCGTCCTTGCAACCATACAATACAAACCACGCAAATAATGCAAATAAAATTGATCTACTTTTAAACATTCTATTAATTAGTTTTACTTATTAGTCAGAGTGAGTACAAACTTATCAAGTTAGTATTTCAAATTATCAATTTTTAAAATACTGATTTTAATTAGTTTGTCTTATAAAATAAGGCAGTCGATCCAAAGGAACCTTTATTTCTATAGTTTTACCTCCGGTAAAAATTCTGCCAACTTCGCTTTGCCATTTGCCTTTGGGTAATACCACACTGCGAGTCAACGCCCCTTTTTTAACGACAGGTGCAACTAAAATATTATTTCCCAGCATAAATTGATCTTTTATTAATTCAAATCCACTCTCCGGGAACGCAAGCGCCATAGGCTTTACAATGGGTTCTCCGGTTATTGATGCCTTTTTTGCCAAATCCAAAATCACCGGTCCCATTTTTTTATGAAGTACGGCCATGTTGCGACATATAGCTTCATTTTCCTTTGATAATACCCTCCATGGTGCAACTGAAAATTGCATCATAGGCATTAAAGCATGTATTTGTGCAGAACGAACAACCAATTCCTGGTCAATTTCAGAAGCTTTGAGAAATGATTGATATTCTCCCCCACCAATCATGTCAGGACATGTATAAGCATAGCCCATCAAACTTTGCGACATTTGGTCAGGTATAAGTTTTTGTAAATCTTCCCAGTTATGACCTTTATCTCTTAATCTTTGAACCAGTGGTAATCCAGCCATTTTCCATGAAGCTCGAAACTCATTTAATGGATATTCCAGGCCTAATGCAGCAAAATAAGCTGTTTGGTCATTAGGAGTGCCGGGCTCATAAGAAACAACATTACCAGTGTAAAAACCTGCATCACCTGCATCAAATTTAAATCCATCCACTCCATAATCTTTTACAAGATGATCTAACTTTTCTTTAAACCAATTTTGCGATTTTGGATTGCTCAAATCAAGACAGGCACTGGCTCCGTTCCACCATCGAATTATCGCGGGTTTATTTCTTGCATTTGCCCATAAAACATCCTGCTTTTTCTGACTATCAAGAAGCAACATCTTCTGAGCCGCAAGATACCTGTATACATCTGAATCAGGACTAATAAAGGGACAAACCCATAACATAACTTTAAAGCCCATGCTGTGTAATTTCTCTATCATTCCTTTTGGATCATGAAAACGGCTGGCTGAAAATTCCCATTTCCCATAATCCGTCTGCCAGTTATCATCAATCATTAATACACCTGGAGGGAAACCATTGTCAATTATATCTTTTGCATATCTTAGAATATCTTTCTCATTTTGGTCGTACATTAATTCTATCCATGTATTGTACTGTGGACTGGTAAACAATAATTCTTCAGGTATTTTCCCATCAGGAGGGAAAAATTGTTGACATACCGAATTATATGCATCTTTTAGATTTCCCCCTTTTTCACCATGATTAATTATTCCTTTTCTGGTTGATACAGTAATTTTTCCATTACTGAAATTATATTTAATTGGCTCTTCACTCCAAATATATCTTCCCTTGTTTGATAGCAGTAAAGGTTGCGCCTGGTTGCCTTCATTATCACCCCACAAATCAAAAGTAACTGATGAATGCATATCATAGGGTGTTTCATAACCTCTTGAGCTCAGACCTCCCCACCAGTATTCGCCTTGTTCTATATTTATTGTAAGTGTATCCCCTGTTTCTGCAAATAATTGCGATCCTAAAAGAAATAGAACAAGCAGTTGTATCCCTATTTTCATTCCGTCTTAAGTATTTTTAATTTTTAATAAACCCAGGTTTGTGATAGATAAAAATGCATAACAAATAATAATGATAATGAATCCCTATGACTTAATACTGATAAATAATAATTCACGGTAGGATTAAATATCCTCAACTAAATCTGTTTAAAATAAGGTAATCTGATGTGTTTCTATTCGATGAATAGAGAACACCAACAATTTAGGTAAATGAGACCGCCATTTATTTAGACGGTCTCATTTTCCACATCAATTTTTAATATTTAAGGGCTTTATATTTACCTATCAATTGATCTTTGTTACTTACAATTATCAGGTATACTCCAGCCGGATATTCTTTTATAGAAATAATCTCATGATTATTTTCAACATTCATATCTAATACTCTATAGCCAACTGAATTATAAATCTGAATCCGTTGTCCTTTTTCTACACCGGACACATTCAACCTGCCATCAGAAGGATTAGGATAAAATTTAATCTGAGTAGAAGTAACATTATTAACACCAGTTAATTCACCAAATGAGTACATCGCTTCTAATCTGCCGTCAGCAGAAGTTACTTTAACCAGGTCATCAACAGCGATAATACCACTTGTCTTTTCATTGCCATCCCGATCAATTATGATTACTGAGGCACCAGTTGCAGCTGTAATATTGGAGAAGAAGTCACCTATTGTAATGTTTGATGAAACACCATCAATTGTTTTATTAACCTGATCGATGTTATAAGTGTCTGATAAAATATAAGCCAACGTAATTCCTGCTGATGATGCTTTAAGTTTTGAAATATAATATACAACAGTTATTTCACCATCTGCTGAAGTTACAAGTATATTATCATCATCTGCAACTACACCATCAGTCCTCTCAAATCCCATTTTGTCAACCAGCTTCATTGTAGCTCCTTCCGACAGTACCAGTTTTGAAAGGAAACTTTGAGTATTTATTCCCTCTGGCACATTATCAATCAATTTCGTCTCCTGATTAACTGTAAAAATATTAGAAGTTACAAATGGTCCATCACCTGACGATACCGGAACTAACTGATAAGTTATAGTTGTTTCTCCGTCTTCAGCGACAACCTGGAAGTAAATTTCTAAATTTACAGTAGCATCAACATATATGGTATCATAATTGAGAATTTTAAAGGGTTCATAAGCTCCTTTAGCATTAATAACAGTCAATGATGCACCAGCTGGTAATGTTACATTATCAACAACTGTTTTCAGCAGCGTACCATAGGGGAATCCACTAATGGTTCCGGTTCCAAGCTTGGCTAAATCTGTAGGCTGCTGTGTAATTTGGATGTCGTATTCTGTTGATGTAAGAACAGCATCTGAGCTCAATCCATTTTCGGTAACTTCGAGAATATATTTCGAGGTGTTAGTACTATCTGCCGAAATTACTGTTAATGTATCATTTAAACTCAACAATGCATCCATTGCTAATTCAGAACCATCAGCAGTACTGGTTACAGTAAGTGTTTGGCCTGTATCAGCCTTAATAATGTTATCAAAGAAATCAGATACGGTAGTTCCGGTAGTTACACCTTTTATTTGTTCATCCATGGAATATCCTTTACTTACTATATACACATTTGAACCCACGGTTGACATATATTCTGTTGGTTGATTAAAAAAGTGCGTTCCTAGATCACTTACTATATTACGCATAACCCATGGCCAGCCAAAACCCTGATTTGAAAAGTAATCAGTATTTACAGCGGTATATTCAGCATCCTCCGGGGTTGTGCCCAATGCCTCACCTACATTCGGATTACCTTTATGAATTTCCGGTTTCCTTCTTAGCGAAAAGGGATTCCCAATGGCCTGGTCTCCAAGTGTCCACAATGAACCATCATCTTTTCCTAAAACATCAATTAATTTAAAGTCGTTCGGGTCGGTTGCCGGTTTTAAACCTTTTTTTACCGAGTCGTTGAGAATTTTGAAAAGATAAATCAGGTTAGTATGCCACTGGTTAAATGCAGTGCTACCGATCTCTTCTCCCCATTGATTCACCCAGTCGTCGCAATCAGTTACAGCATTATTAAACTGCACGTCAAGCTGAGTTTTTGCAGGATATGCAGCCCAATCACATTCTGATCTGTTAACATAACCCATGGTAAATACATCACCTGGTTGTACAAGAGCATTAACAGAAAGGTCTTTTTCCGCAATATAAGGTTGAACAGCCCATTCTGCTTCTTTTTGCCATTTGTAACCCGGAATGTATTTATTATATCTATTTAGCCAATTGGTTTCATTGGTTGTTGAAATTATTTCAGCAGGGTTTACAGAAGCACCACCCGCCAACATGTAATTACTCAAATCAAGTGGTTGGTTTCCGGGATTACATATTTCTGCAAAATCGGTACCTGACCACCAGAAATTCTGCGAAACTTCCGAAATAAATGGATCTGCAGAATAAGGTTGCTGGTTATCCAGATCCTTTTCTTTATTAAGCAAAACACTATAATTATTTATAGTTGTATCATCTTCAGCAGTAACTTTAAATTTAATAGTCCTGTCTTCAGTGCTGCCACTAAGGCTGCTTGCGCGAGAAACTACCACTTTGGCATTCTCATCCGACGGTTTTGCAACTAAAGCAGGAATACCCTCTGCCAGTAATGGAACCTGAACATTGTAATTGAAGATCTGTGAACCAAACCCGGGAATGGTATCACCAATCCACCCGTAAATTCCCTTGTAATATTCAGGAATATCAGGCCAGGTAATGGAGGATAAATTAGCATCACTGTTTGCCCTGTAATCCAATACAGAAATATAATAATCTTTTACCGTACCATCCTGGGCGGTAACCCTCAATTTATCACCATTTACTAAATCTGGTTTTTCTACTCCATCAGAATAGACAATCTCCCAATCAGCGTTTGCTGGTTTCTCCAGGCGTTTAAGTAAACTGTCAACACGGGTTGCATAAGGAATACCTCCCCGGGCACCCCAGATGGTATCACTACCCGATTCATGTTTTGTAACTCTCGGCCAGCCCCAATAACCTCCTTCAATTTCGGTTCTCCAGTTTCCTTCAGGGTCTTTGTTGCTTACAGGCACTACAATATTAGCATTTGGAGCAGGATCTTTTACGACGATATCGAAAGTTGCCTTATCAAGGTCATTGCCACAAACGTAAATAACTAACTGGTCTCCGGTATGAGCTGCGTGAGAGAGTGAATCTTCTACAACAGGAGACAACTCATATTCCCATCCAATGCCAGGCTTATGTTTAAAATAACTCATAATGTCATCTCCTCTGCGCACACCCCATGGAACGGTCAAGGTTTTATTAGCAAAATCGACTTCTATCACGTCCGATTCAAGTGTGTTTTCATCAAGATTATAATCACCCTGGTTACCTACTGTCCAAGGAGCCAGTCTCCAGGGACCATCATGATGTGGAATCGGAATCCATTCAGAATCATCCAGGCCAATCCCACGAGCACTGTTAAAATCGAGGTTTCCATGTTTCACACTAAATTTTCGGATCAGATAACAAGATGCAGTACCTCCGGTAACACCAGCAATATCATAACCTTCTGGTGGTGCAGCGGTCCTGTCAAGATTTTGTCCATTATCACCAGTGAACATCCCGAGTACCTGGTCAACAACTACTGAATCTCCATTGGGAAAGTGGTATTCCAGATAAAATCCATTCTTCGCCCACTGCTCATTAAAAGGTATAGACAATCCTGGAGTTACTGTGTCTCCGGGAGCCCCACCTTCCGGCAGGTACACATAGAAATCGGCAGCTTCCCACATATTGTCCTGCACCTGTTTTTCAGGGAAGCCATTCAGTCCCTTGGCAAACATTTTAGGTCCATACTCACTAATTCCAGCGAATACATAAGATTCACCCGGAGGCAATAAAGAATCCACCGGGATCGCGTAATCTTCCTGATTTGTTTGTCCATCTACCAGGGTAGAACCGCCGCCCCAATGACCAATATGAAACTGATTCAATTGAACCGGTTTATCACCCATATTGGTTAATTCAAGATAGGCTTGATGTATATTGTCCCCACGATATTCTGTTATAACCAGATAATCGATCGTGTCCTGGGTGGTACCGCCAGTTTGGGCACTAATTATACCTCCCCATAAAAAACAAATAAAAAGTAAAAATTTTTGTTTCATAGCTTCAATTATTAAATGTTAGTTAAATGTAAATGTTAGTCATATGTAATTATTAGTTAAATGATATTTTCTTTTTCCTTTTCTTTTAAAAATCCGTTGAAATTCACCTTCAACGATATACCCCACTTTCAAATTTCAAAAAACTCCATTTTTCTCTATGTTGGAAATGCATTCAACAGAGCCTGCTTGATCCATTTTTATTGAAAAAACAGAGAAACAAAATAGCCAATCGCGTACAGGATCAACAGTAATAAAAGAATGTAAGGGATTGGTTTATGTATATTATCTTTTAAGAGTTTCATTAATTTTGTTATGTTAAGTCTTTCGGGTCACTTCTATTTTATATGTATTACAAAGCTACAGATTGAAAGCATTATTTAGTCCATTCTAATGTTTCATATACAACATATTAATTGTTCCAAATGGGTAAAAAAGTGTTCATGTTAGCATAATTTATTGTCCGGGATATTTTATGACTGTGCCTCTCCCCACGATAATTTGATGGATTACAGAAACAAAAGAAGCAACTAAGCCTCATCGAATATAAAACCAATAAGAATAGCATATTAAACAACCAGGATTTCTACTTATCGTTAGAACAAGATTTAAATAGAGTCTGTCAATAAAGTCAAGTGTCTGCATCAAAATGTTCGGGAACAAAGCCTGTTCAGTTCTAAACGGGAGCGTGCAAAAATTTTAACCCGCAGTATACTAATGTATATGAGAAATTAAAATTTTTGCAATAACGCAGTTATCAGACATTATGGACAGACACTAAATAATTCTGCTTATATACCAGAAAAAAACCTTATCCTGTTTCGGGTAAACTCAATTAAAATAAATTGCAAACTAACCTGGTGATTTGACAAAGACTTAATTCATGAGTTCTGAGGGCGCAACACCAAACATTTCTTTAAAACATTTACTAAAGTATTTTGGATTTGTAAATCCAACCATAAAAGCGACTTCTGAAACTCGTAAACCTTTTTCCTGCAATAAAATCTGATGTGCTCTTTTCATACGCATACTTAGTAAAAGTTCCTGACCGGATTGCCCTGTCAGACTCTTAATTTTTCGATAAAAGTTGGCATGGCTCATCCCCATTTCAGATTCTAACGAACTTACCGAGAAATCAGGATCAGGAATGCCAGCTTCAATCACTTTCATCAATGACGATAAAAATTTTTCATCAACCGATGTAACTGTTACAGCAGAAGGTTCTAATGCAGGTTTATTTTGGAACTTATTACGCAATTGTTCTCTCGAGTGAAGTAGGTTTCTGATTCTTAAGATCAAATATTCTATTTCAAAGGGTTTGGGAATGTAATCATCCGCTCCGTTCTCAATACCCTCATACTTCGTGTCTGAGTCCACTTTTGCTGTCAACAGAATCACAGGAATATGGCTGGTATTTATATTTGATTTAATTCGATTACAAAATTCAATTCCATCCATCCTGGGCATCATAACATCACTAACTATTAAATCAGGAATTTTGGTCTCAGCCTTTTTTAATCCCTCAGTACCATCGGAAGCTTCAATCACATTGTATTCATTATTAAGTTCAGCTTTAATGAAACTTCGCATGTCAACATTGTCTTCTACTACCAGAATACATTTAGCTGATTTTTTTTCTGTAACATCTTCAACGGTTTCAATAGAATTTTCACTTGCATAAATATCTTCATTGCTGGCGATATTGCTGGCAATATTGCTTACCGGAGATTTAACATCTACTTCAATGTCAGGCAGAAAAAAACGGATGGTAGTGCCCACATTTTCTTTGCTGAATAACTCTATAAAGCCGTTATGGGCATCGATTAACTGTTTTGTATGAGATAAACCAATCCCGTAGCCGGCTCCAGGATACCTTTCATCCTGGTAGAAACGATCAAAAACATATAATTCCTGTTCTTTAGACATCCCCCTTCCGGAGTCTTGAATTTCAACCATTATAAATGAGTTGAACGAAGCATCATTTAATATCTCAAAATTCTTTTTATCAACTCTTTCAATGTTAATTCTAATTTTCCCTTCATCTGTATATTTAATTGCATTTGATATCAAATTAAAATAAACCTTTGAAATCATTCCGGGATCAAAACAAGCCATCATTTTTTCAGATTGACTGGCTACTTCCAATTCAAGGCCTTTCTTGCTAATTGCGAAAGTAAAATGAGCGACTTCATTGTCCGTGAATGTAACCATATCTTCTGTTTTCAGTTTAGCCGATAATTTTCCACTTTCGGCTTTTCTAATATCCAGGAGTTGATCAACTAAATAATGTAATCGTTTTACATTTCTTTTTATCAGGTAAAGTTTCTCCTTAACTTCTTTATTTAAATTTTCATTATGCAGGATACTTTCAAGTGGTCCGCTAATTAGGGCCAGCGGGGTCCGTAAATCATGAGAAATATTAATAAAGAAAATTGTACGCAATTCATCAAGTTCATGAAGTTTTTGATCATGCTCTTTTTCAAGTAATAATCTCTTTTTTGTTGTATATCGAATTATTGTATAATGGGAAAAATATACAAAAACAAAAACAACAAATAATATGTACAACACAAATGCATAAATGGACAAGAAAAAAGGTGTTTTAATTTTAATATAAATTTCTCTTGTTGTATCTTCCCAAATCCCGTCATTATTTGTTGCTTTTACTTTAAACACATATTCTCCATGTTTAAGGTTCGTGTAGTTGGCATTTCGGTGACTGGCATCAGTGAAATGCCAGCTATTTTGAAACCCTTCCAGTTTATATGCATATTTAATTTTACTTGCATTTGATAAAATCATTGCTGAAAAATCGAAACCTATGTTTTTTTGTTTGGGTAAAAGCAAGATGGTATCGGTGAAAATTATATTTTTTACCAGCGGTACATTTTTTCCAACTTTTTCCAGGGCATTAACTCTTTTATTGAATAAATAAAAATCGGTTACAGTTGGTTTGGGTTTCACCGAACTAAGTTTTATTTGTTCCGGATAGAAAGCGTTAATCCCATTAATACCGCCCATAATAATTTCACCATCCGATTTTTTAAAAACAGTATGCTCCGAGAATTCATTGCTCTGTAATCCGTCATTCACTGTATAGTTTATAAATCTCTCTTCATCAGGGAAGAATTGTGATAGCCCTCCATTTGTGCCAATCCACAGATACCCATCATCATCTTCAACAATTAACTGAATCATATTATTGGGTAACCCATCTTCTTTCGTGTATGTTTTAAAAGAAATCTCTCCTGTAATTGAATCCCGTATCAATTTATTTAATCCTTCATAAGTGCCAATCCAGATATTTTGATTTTTATCCTTTATAATCGTCCTTATATAGTTATTACTTAACGAATTTGAGTCCTTATTTTTTCTGTAAACCTTTACTTTTTCGGGATAATGATTTTTGTCCAGTGAAAAAATATTTAGTCCTCCTCCCTCTGTACCAATTAAAAGCTCGTTGTAATTGTTATTATAAAAAAGTACCCTGCAATTATTCGTGGAAATACCGGGCATGGTGTTTTTTGTATAGATTTTATCAATATTTATTTTGTCATTATGAATGTCTGCGCGCGCTAATCCATCAACAGTACCATACCAATATACACCTTGTTTGCTTTTAATTATATTAAAAGTAGCCGAATTATTTCCAATACTGCTTTGACTAAGAATTTTTAAATTGTTATCGACCAGTTCAACAAGATATACACCATGTCCGGAACAGATTAAATTTTTATTATTCTTGTAATTTGCAATATAAAATACGGGCAGGGTTCCAAAACCTAATTTTTGAAATTTTTTTTCTTTCCGGTCTAATAAAAAAAGACCATTATTATGTGTCCCGGTCCATATTCTATTATTATTATCCGCGTAAACCGACCGTATGAAATTAGAATTTGATGAAGTTGAATTTAAATCGTGAAATCTATAAAGGTCAAACTTTTTTTGTTCCGGATTGTATATATTCACTCCTGCCCCTATCGTCCCCACCCATAAATCATTTTCTGAAGAAACATATAAAGAATATATCAGGTTAGAATTTAAACTATTTAAATTGTAAGGTTCATTTTCAATTTTTTCAAAATGAATCTCTTTTTTATTTAGTTCATCAGTTTTTATTAAATCCAGGCCTTTGTCTAATGTACCAATCCAAAGGTTACCTTTTTTATCCAGTGACAACGAAGAACATTTCTTTGATGAGGGACCGTAATGTCTCCCAAATTCATTAAAATATGTTGTCTTTTTAGTTTTTAGGTTATACCTTAGAAGTCCGTTCTCTGATGATGCAATCCATAAATTATTACTTGAGTCTTCAACGAGAGTTTCCTGATGTGAAAAGTCACTAAAAGAAAGATCTTCTATTACAATAGGCTTATTCGAGTTTTGCTGGAAAAATATTCTGGAAAGGTTATCGGAGGTTAATACCCAGATCCCTCCACTTTTACTTTTTATTATCGCCCTAATTAAACTATTATCAACAGTTGAATTGTTACTGAAATGTGTAATTTTTTGGAATCCAGATTCAATGTCTTCAATGTTCATGCTTTGAATAGTGGTCCGCCATAACCCACCGTTTGTCCCCACTAATAAATGATCATCCTTAATTAGCAAACTCCACACAGAAAATTTGCTTTCATTATTAACAATAACCTGGTATAATAATTCTGTGCGGGGATTGTAAAAATTTAAACCATCATCAGTTCCTATCCAAATACGGCCATATTGATCTTCCGCCAGGCATCTGACAGTATTATTACTCAAGGCATGCGAGTCATTCTTTTTTGTATAAAATGTTTCAATATCGTATCCATTATATTTGTTAAGACCATCAACCGTCCCAAACCACATAAAACCTTTACTATCTTCAAGAAACGAATAAATCTCACTTTGAGAAATACCATCTTTAGAAGTTAAATGTTTAAATCGACGGTTTTGCGAAAAACCGACTACACTCATCATCATTAGAATAGAAAACAGAATATTTTTTGCAGCCAATTGAAATCTCATCATAAACTTCTTCATATTGAATTTAGCAGACAGAAAAGTTATAAGCAGGCGTTAACGTGGATGTTAAAGTGAGCTGTTGTAATATTACGAAAAGTTTTATTCTTTTTTATATT
>DASQZP010001059.1:0-3928 GCA_035638655.1 Bacteroidales bacterium | reverse complement strand
TCCTGTTCATATAGTTTCAATTTGGCAGAAAATTATATGTTAAAATTTAGAGATGAATCCGGATTATTTAAGAACTCATATAAACGAGACATTACCGATGGTACGATTAATTATAATGGAGATTTTATGAATTTAAATATTATTGACATGAATCCCCTTGTATTTGGAATCGGGTTTAATCTTGGATTTAATTAACTAATAAAAAGAAAAATATGTATAAAATAATATCAAAGATATCTGTAAAAGAAAAAGAATTAATACAGAACCAATATATAAACAATCATTTTGTTTTGACAGAAATAGGCAATAAAAAATTGATATTTGTACCAGAAAATAGGTTATTTACATTAAATACAGATAATAAGACTATTAAGGTGATTAATCTTTCTCAACAACTTGAACAAATTGGCAAAGTAAAAGTGATGCTTGGAGAATTAAAAACGGAAAGCATTAATGATTCTGAAAATATTGCTGGTTATAGCACCAGAGGAATGAAGGTTATTAATATTAATAATAATACTGTTAAATTTTCGATGAAGCTGGTTTATGCCAAAATACCAGGAATTGAAAAAACTGTTTATCCGGAATTTATGAAACTTGAACAAAGTAAACAATTGGTAAATTTAAATATTGAGGGAAATGAGATTTTAACTTCTATTAATTCAGAAATGTATGTGCAGGGAAATATAGTACAAAAGCAATCAATGGAAGTTGTTCAAATTGAGTCTGATTTAGATGACAACGAAGAATTTGATGAATATTTAGAGTTTATTAATAAAGTCAAGTGTCTGGATCAAAATTTTCGGGAACAAGACGTGCAAAAATTTTAATCCGCAATATTCTAAAGAGGAATTTAAATTTTTGCAATAACGCAGTTATCAGACATTATGGACAGACACTATTTAACCTATTCGCATGAGCAATAAATTAGTCCCGACAGAAAATTATTGAAAGCACATTCAGATATCATTTAGCAAAAAACTCAACAAAAAGCCAGCTTATCCAATTTGATTGACGGATTAACATCTTTTCTATATGAAATCTGAAAAATAATAACAAACTCTAATATTTTCTGCAATTTAAATTCAATCTGTCACGTTAATAAATTATATTTGTGATACCTGCTGAAACAACTATCCCGGGCGGATTCTATGCCGCCGTTTTCTGTTATCTCAGGAAGTATTTCTACCTCTTTTTCATTTGATGAAGGGGTGATTGGTTTTCTATAACATTTTATGGAATTCTCACGTATGAAAGTATATGCTTTTTTCTGGCAGGCAATAGATTGATTTACATACTTTTTAAAGAAGAAATTCATGCTGAAAGCGATTTTGAGGGTCTCGGTTTTTTCCATCATCATATTAATAACCAGTAGCTATATTAATTCAGGTAACACTTCAGACCATCGACCAGATTTATCCATCAGGAATCCGTTTGTTTATCAGACGCATACACGGTGGATCGATTCGATAATGGATAAGATGGACCTCGAAGAGAAAATTGCGCAGCTTTTTATGGTGGCTGCTTATTCAAATCGTGATGAAAGTCATGTTGATGAAATCCTTACCCAGATTAAAAAATACCACATTGGCGGCTTAATATTTTTCCAGGGCAGTCCGGTGAAACAGGCCGAAATGACCAATCTCTTTCAGAAGAAATCGGAAGTTCCGCTGTTGATTGCCATGGATGCTGAATGGGGGCTGGGAATGCGGCTCGACAGTACAATCTCCTATCCCCGGCAGATGATGCTGGGGGCCTTGCATGACGACAGTATGATTTACCACATGGGTAATGATATTGCACACCAATTAAAAAGAATAGGAGTACAGGTTAGCTTTGCTCCGGTGGTGGATATCAATAATAATCCGGACAATCCTGTAATCAACAGCCGGTCATTTGGCGAGAACAAGTATAATGTTGCAGCCAAAGGGCTGGCCTATATGAAAGGTTTGATGGACAACCGCATTCTCCCAACAGCCAAGCATTTTCCTGGACATGGTGATACCGGTTCTGATTCACATTATACGCTGCCGGTAATCCCTTATTCCGCCAAACGTCTTGATACACTAGAGCTTTTCCCTTTTAAGTATTTAATAAATAACGGCCTGAATGGTATCATGGTTGCCCACCTCAGCATCCCGGCCTACGACAGTGCCGTGAATATTCCCTCCTCATTGTCACAAAAAATTGTGCAGGGTGTGTTGCAGGACAGCATGGGATATCAAGGACTCATATTCACTGATGCGCTGAGTATGGAAGGGGTGAAGAAATATTATGAGCCGGGACAGATTGAACTGAAAGCTTTGCTGGCAGGTAATGATATTTTGCTCATGCCTCCGGACATCCCCAAAGCAATCAGTCTTATCAAAAAAGCCATTAAAGATGGTCTGCTCCCCGAACAGGAAATTGACAGGCGCTGCAGAAAAGTGCTCGCTGCCAAGCAATGGACAGGCCTGGATCATTACAAACCGGTAAATCTGGAAAACCTGACCAGTGACCTGAACCATCCGGAGTATGAAGCTTATAAAAGAAAACTCATTGGCTCGGCTATTACGGTGGTTACCAACAAAGACAGTATTTTGCCTGTCAGGGATATTGACACACTCAATATAGCCTCTCTTTCTATCGGGACATTAAGGGAGAGCCCGTTTCAGCAGAAACTTAGTATGTATGCCCCGGTTAAGAATTACCATATTGATAAGGATGCGCCACAACCCCAGTGGGAAGCATTTCTTAAAATACTTTCCCAGTTTGACCTTATTATAATAGGTAATCATGATACGGACAGAAGACCTTCAGAAGATTTTGGTATCTCGCCCAAAGCAGTTAGCTTTATTAATGAGCTGGCGCAACATAAGAAAGTAATACTTGATGTATTTGCAAATCCTTATTCGCTGGCTCTTTTTAAAGGTCTGGAAAATGTACAGTCTGTTGTTGTTTCCTATAACCAGGATAGTTTAACAGAAGATCTTTCAGCCCAGGTTATCTTCGGCGGACAGGCTGCAAGCGGACGGTTGCCTGTTACAGCTGACTCATTATATGCTTCGGGGACAGGACAAAAGACAGCAAAAATACGACTGGGTTATGGCATCCCTGAATCTGTAGGCTTAAGCTCCAACGTACTAACAAAGATTGATTCCATCGCCAATGATGCCATTGAAAAACTGGCTACTCCCGGATGTCAGATCCTGGTGGCTAAGAATGGAGAAGTAATCTACTATAAGTCGTTTGGTTACCATACCTATATGGAAAACACACCAGTGAAGAACACAGATATCTACGACCTGGCTTCTATAACCAAGGTTGGTGCAACAACAGCGGCCCTGATGAAATTATATGATGATGGTAAATTTGATATCAATGGTAAGCTGGAAGATTACCTCCCGTCACTGGACACAACCAATAAAGGCAATATCAAAATAAGTGATGTACTCACCCATCAGGCCCGGCTTGAACCCTGGATTCCGTTCTATCTCGATCTGCTGCAGTGTGGTACAAAGGATGCCGATCTATTTAGTAACAGCTATTCTGACCAGTACCCGATCAAGCTGTCTCATCATTTTTATGCCAACAGAAATATTTTTTATAAACCAGGGATGATCAGCGAGTCCTATTCAGACAGCTTCAATATACAGGTGGCCGATCATATATACCTGCTGAGTTCTTACCGTGATACCATATTTAATAAGATAGCCGCTTCAAAATTATTAAAGAAGAAAGAGTATAAATACAGCGACCTGGGCTTTTATCTTTTTTACAAGATCATTGAAAAGCAGAGCAGCATGCCATTTTATAATTATGTATATTATAATTTTTATAAACCGCTGGGTGCATCAACACTGGGTTTTCTTCCCCTGAATCGTTTCGACCGCAGCAGGATTGTACCCACAGAAAACGACCTGGTCTTTCGCAGGCAGCTTGTCCATGG
>DASQZP010001058.1:0-3656 GCA_035638655.1 Bacteroidales bacterium | reverse complement strand
GCAACTATACTTAGCATACTCTTCTATTTCATTGATAGAGAAGCTATTACTATTATATTCATTATGCAATTTTTTATTTCTGTATGTGCCGGGATTATTTTCCCTCTGCTATGGTCCATGTACGCTGATATATCAGACTATTCTGAACTCAAGACAGGAAGAAGAGCCACAGGCCTTATCTTTTCTTCATCTTCTATGTCTCAGAAAATGGGCTGGACACTCGGTGGAGCTGTAACAGGATGGTTGCTTGCTCTCTATGGCTTTAAAGCGAATGTAATACAATCTGCTGAAGCCCAGGACGGAATCAGGATGATGCTAAGTTTCTTTCCTGCAGCCGGTGCACTGTTATCTGCTATATTCATTTATCTTTATAAACTAAGTGATAGTTACATGAAAGAAGTCGGAGAGAAATTAAATATTCACAGAGCTTCCACTGAAAAATAAATAAATGACTAAACAGTACTAATCAATATTATTCTCCATACTACACAAAAGCAGTCAAAATTTTGACTGCTTTTGTATTAAAATTAAGCACAACTCAAGACAGCTTAAAGAAAGAGGATGAATTTGAAATTCCTGAAATTTAATGTTCACACCGCTAATTATCTGATTATTGGATCTTTAAGACTTCCCCATTTGACTTAATTATTTTTTTAATTAAAAGTATTAATCAATTTGAAATATTTTGTAAATTGCATTAATAATTAACTAATACCCAAGTGTATGTCGCACGAAAAAGGTCCGGATAAATCACAAGGTAAAAAGGCTCCTGCAAAATCTTTAAAAGAAAAGAGAGCTGCCAAGAGAGCCAAACAGCTAAAGAAAGAAAATGAACTATAGAAAAAATCCCGATTTATCGGGATTTTTTTCATAAAAGAAAATGTTATGAATCACGATTTATTTGATTACACTTTTTTTTGTCCCTATTGCAATGCAACAATATCGATGCTTCTTGACCCGAGCACAAAAAGCCAGGCCTACATCGAAGACTGTGAGGTTTGTTGTAATCCAATTGAAATCAGCTATAAATTTAATGAAGACGGATTGGAATTTTTTCAGGCCAATTCCATAGAGCAGTAATTCCCGGATTTTGAACAACAGATTTATTTATTTGTATAAACTGATAAATACAGTTAAAATTTATTAATATTAATTTTCTATTATGTCAAATCTTTACTTTTAGGTCTTCTCCTTCTGATTTTGCAATGATAATAGCTCCACAAGTGTCACTCCAAACGTTCACCGATGTCCGAAACATATCCAAAATACGATCGACTGCCAGGATGAGGCCAACTCCTTCAAGTGGCAGACCAATCGCAGATAAAATGACTGATATCATAACCAGCCCGGCCATGGGTATTCCTGCAGCTCCAATTGATGCCAAAAGGGCTGTAAATACCACTATTATTTGTTTTGTCAAGGTAAGTTCCAGTCCATAGGCCTGGGCAATAAAGATGGCAGCAACAATTTCATAAAGCGCTGTACCATCCATGTTAATGGTAGCCCCCAGGGGCAATGTAAAACTGCTGATTTTATTGGAAACACCATCATTATTTTCAACAGAAGTCATGGTTAAGGGCAGTGTTGCACTTGAGGAAGATGTAGAGAACGCTGTCAATAAGGCAGTTGAGACCGCACTTAAGTGTTTGAATGGATTTACCCTTGCAATAATTCTGACAAGTAAAGGCAGACTGATAGTAGCATGAATAAACAGACCTGCCAGTACGGCAGCCATATAAATACTAAGTCTTGATGCAACTTCAAGCAAATTACTGTTTGATGCAACAACACCCGCCACAATACCAAAAACTCCCAATGGTGTAAACCTGATTATAAACAGCGTGATCTTCATCATCACTTCAAAGACTGCATTAAAAAAATCTGAAAGCAGTTTTCCGTGTTTACCCCCTATCCTAGTAATAAAGAAGCCAAATATTAAGGCGAAGAAAATAATTCCCAGCATATCAGCCTGCATTAAAGAAGCAAAAATGTTATCAGGAATTACTTTTAATAGAGTATCTCCGAAGGATTGTCCGGCAATTCCCAGTTTATCAACATTCTGAGACAAACCAAGGTCTGCATTTACACCAGGTTTAAGGATATTGACCAATACAAGACCGGTTGTTATGGCCAGCAGGCTGGTAAGCATGTAATAAGCTATTGTTTTTAATCCGAGCCGTCCCAGATTTTCAGCGGACCCAATATTGGTCAAACCAGAAATTATAGAACTTAGAATTAAAGGTATAATAACCATTTTAAGTAATCTGATGAATACTGTACCCATCCAGTCAACATATGGTACGACAGGAGGAAAGAATATACCCGTTAATATTGCCAAAATAAAGGCAGTAAGGATTTGCCAGTGTAATGCAGGAAGTTTCATTCAGATATAGTATTTTTTTATTAAACTAATTTTTAGTTTTTGCCTTAAAGATAAGTAACAATACGACTCCTCAAAAAATAAAATATTTTCATAGATCTGCTAAAAAATGAGGAAAGTAGCAAAATAAAATGATTAAGTTCAATATAGGCTGAATAATATATATTCTTTACAAGCGCATAGTCCAGATTTATGGTAAAGCAAATTTCAAATATTGAATTCTCCGGGAACAAAAACATTTCTTATTAAATTATTATATATAAAGATCAAATATATTAATTGAAAGTTACAAATGTAAATTACATATGTAATTTAATGGTAGTTTGTTCTTCAATCAAAAAATTTAATGGCCATTTACAAATGTAATTTAATCATCAAAGGGAATGTAAGTGTTTTAATGTACTATATTCCAGTGTAATATATAATTTATATAAACTAAATCTTTCAATATTAATTTAATTTTGTGATTTTACCCAGGTATTATTCTATAATATAGTTTATTATTATTTAATATTCAGCATTATATGATCTCTAAATGATTAAATACTTTAAGTTTTCTTTTTGTTTATTTTTTAAATCTCCCTAACCTCGTAAAAGAAATGTTTATTTTCAATCCTATTAAATAAACATAAAGCAAATATTAAAATTCAGCCCCATTATTTATTATTATAAAGTACTAATGTATAGTTATTTATGAAATATTCAATGAATAAATTAATATAACTAATACTTTAGTTTCAACCGACTGGCTTTAAGAAGAACATTTTTCCCAATTCCCTGCCCTATAATGATTTAATTAGTATTACTACAATCAAAAGGTGGCATTGTATCATTTGAGTGCATAGAAATTAAAAAAAGTTAATATTCGAAATTAATATTCGAAATCCATCAGGAAAACCAGTAACGGAATAAACGTTACATAGAAAGTAAGACATCGTTTATGAAGTTGTTGTGCGTCATACTGAACTATGAATAAAGATAATTCCATACATAACCTGACCGAGTTTATTCAAAAAGTATCTGAATTAAATGAAAGTACTACCAATTTTAGATCTACCTCAGTTAGTAGTTTAAATTTCTATAGAGGCCAAGCAAATTCTAGTTGGGAACTCGAACCTAAATTATACAGAGAAAACTTATTTTCAAAAGAAGGAGTTTTAATATCTGAATTTATGAGAGTTTCACCAAACGATTTTAAAGGCAATTATTTTAACCGACTAGTAAAAATGCAACATTATGGGCTTCCAACTAGACTACTAGATACAACTCAAAATCC
>DASQZP010001057.1:0-2411 GCA_035638655.1 Bacteroidales bacterium | reverse complement strand
CAGCTTTTAGCCGGATCAATTTCCACCCAGTTGCCACCGGGGTCCTTCGGACAGATAAACCCCCTGAATTCTTTATAGGAGAGCTGCGGATCCCATAGATTAATCCATTAGTGACTGCGTTTCAGGTAGCGTGTATAGTCCGACATTTTTCCAAGTCCGCGAGCCACCTCAGCGGCACAAAAATCATTATAGGAATATTCAAGACTAATGGAACAGGACATGATTCCGGCCGGTATCCAACCCCGGTTTTTATAGGAGGCTGCTACCTGATCCATGTTGGCCGGATCAGGAGAATTCTGTATACCGAGCCGCTGACTGTCGGCATCATACTTCAGGATTTCCCATGCTTTTTCCCAGTTAACGCCAGGAACTTGCTTTACATAAGCATCAGCGATTACATTGTCCACATTATTACCGCCCTGCTCCCTGAACATGTCGTTGCCGGCAATAAAAGCATCTTTGACGATGTGGTTCTTTTCAAAACGGGCGATAAATGAGTTTACATTGTCCCTTACCATTTCCGGATTGATAAGTACCATCAGCGGAAACATGGTACGCCAGGTATCCCATACGGCGTAATGATCATCCCACAACGGAGCCTCTTCCGGCCAGCCTTTTATATCTCCTGTGCGATCGCGGGGCATCATCATGCTGCGATACAAAGCGGAATAAAAAATTGTTTTGTCCTTTTCGCTCCCTCCTTTTACCAGAATCTTCTCCAGTTGTTTATTCCAGGCCTGTTTTGCCTGATTTTTAACCTGGTTAAAGTCCCACGCAGGAATCTCGTTTTCCAGCCATTTTTCAGCTTGATCAATGCTCCTGAGGGAAATCCCTATCTTCAGGTAAACAGTTTCACCTTTGGTTGTTTTGTAGCCAAGGTAAGCCCCGATTCGTTCATTCTCATGACTCATAGCAACTTCACCTTTTTGTGAAAGCTGGTTGCCCTTCCAGGTACCATACTCACTGAAAGGCTTACTGAGTCTGGCACTGAAAAAGACCTCATATTCTCCGTCACCAAACCCGCCGGCATATTTACCATATCCTGATATGCCATTTTTTGAAACAGTATCCACCGTAACACTTCCTTCGCTTACTTTTCCGCCAACATAGGTGGCGATATCCCGAACCAGTGAATGCGTGATGTCAATCAGGATATGGGAACTGTAAGACTCAGGAAATGTAAATTTGTAAAGAACCGCATGCTGTGTCGGGGCAAGTTCCGTCCGAATGTTGTAACGGGTCAGGTCTACCCCGTAATAATAAGGTCTGGCAGTTTCATTTGCTTTGTGTGAATCATGGCCCGTTTCTTTCACCTTCAGTCCGGTTTGGGGAGAAATAAGAAACTGGCCATACTTGCCCCATCCTGTGCCGCTCACGTGCAGCTGGGCGAATCCCCTTACAGGCTGATCAGGAGCGTATCCGTCATGGTCTCCCTCTGGCGTTTCGGGTCCGGGATTGACTGATCCGAAAGGCACTTGCGGCCCTATGGTACAAAAGCTGGACCGGTCACGGACCCCGATAAACGGGTCAACATAATCAACAGGTCCTTTATCTTCCTCAGAACGTTGTTGCTGTAACGAAGAGACAGAAATCACTCCGGAGGGATTATCTGATGCAGGAACACTGCTATTCGGATTAAAGAAAAAGGGCAATAACAGGAAAGAAATAAAAAAATGTTTTTTCATAATGGTTTAGCTAATTGTTACTCAAAAATAACTATTCTGCTTATATACTAAAAGTATTTGCGCCCCAATGTCAGGATAACAATAATATTTTACTGGATTGGGTACAAGTCAGGAGACTTCCACCAGGGGAGGGATGTTAATAAAAACACAGATATACATCATATTTGTTCAGGTTAACGCTCCGGCCAGGATTCAGTATAACAAAAAAAGAGGTTGCCTCCGGGGAGACAACCTCAAACGATAATCCTAAAAACTCTACTTACTACTTGCTAACTACTACTTACTAATTACTCCATCCGGTATATAAACCTTCGCCATTTTTATATCCATCAACCTGTTCTAATCTGCCTTCAGATATATCTATCTGTGACTGTGGTATCGGGAAAAATCCTTTTGTTTCATCATATCGTCCACTATAACCTTTTGGACTAAGCGGTTTTTGTGTAGCCGGTTCGCCAAAGTTGTAGATATCAACACCCACCTGGGTTTCAAGTCCGGCTTTTGCATAAGCAGCACCCCAGCGACGCATGTCGTTCCAGCGTAATCCTTCAAACGCAAGCTCATGACGACGTTCTTTCTGCAGATTTTCGAGTGAATAAGAAACAGGGGGCAGATCTGCACGAGCTCTTACCTGGTTCATGTACTGTGCATCTTCAGTCAGTTCCGACATCATTAGCAACACATCAGCGAAACGGATAAAGACCAAATCATCCGTATGAGATAACT
>DASQZP010001056.1:0-17586 GCA_035638655.1 Bacteroidales bacterium | reverse complement strand
CAAGCAATTCAATAGCTTTCTCCCGAAGGGCTGGTATGCCTTTGTATTTTCCATAAGCAAACAGGAAGGGGACTACAGTGTTAATCAATAATATTTGTACTGCATTCTCACCCAGGTTTTTAATCCTGGTCACTGACTTTTTATTAAAAACATAATGATCATTCCAGTAGGCTGATGTGCCGGCTGTAAACAGATTCCGGAGATCATTCAGTGCATCCGTATGAATTACCTGAGAAAAAAGTGCTTCAGACTTGTGAATCAGCATTGCCATCTGAGCAATCCTTACAGTCGGAAAATTAGACGGACGCATTCTCATGAACTTCCAGTTATGAGCAGGTATTTGTTTGGGTAATGAAAATTTTTTTCGCAAAAATTCATATTCTGTTTTAAGTTTCAAATAATATTCCTCCCCAATGAGCTGATCATGCAGAAGCCCAGCCTGCCCAAAAAGCATCGCCTCAAGCTGCAGCAAATTATTCTTGTGTCTGCTCAGGTACCTGAAAGGCAATGATGCGGCCAGTTGGGAAAATGGCTGCCCGTTTAGCCTGAAACCCATATTTGTTGCAAGTTGTCTGTAAAATGCTTCTTCCCAGTCATTTTCACAATCCTTCAATATTTTGTAAATAGCATGCACCTTCCTTTCAAGTCTTTCAATAGTGAGCTTGTGCATCCATAAACGAATAAAATATTTGTCCACCAATGAGATCTGATTTGAACAGGGCAGGTGTTGGTGGCTACCTACCAGTGACTGATAGTTATCCAGCAATTTTTCCCGGAAAGAAAGCACTACAGTCGGAATTCTCTCCCCTTTATGATGAGATACGATCTGGTCATTCTCAGCCACAACGTGCAGAATAACATTATCATAAGACCTGTCGCTATCATGTTTATGCCGGTACCAATCAGAGGCCCGAATGTGAACTTCAATATTTCCGGCCCAAAGCGTATTATTAAGCTTTATTTTCGCATTCAGAAAATCCGGACCGGCATCAGTATTTCGTAAACCTGCTGAGATTACTTCCAGCTTTTCTCCGGTAGACACAATTAGCTCCTTGCTGTTAAAAAGCTGCTGTTCCCATATATATTGCAAAAAATCTTCATTCATATCAGGACAAATTATTGACCAGATAGCTAATTTAAGATTTTCAGTTCTAAAATAAAAGTAGAGGAACCAGTCAACCTGTAGCCAGAACTATGCCTGTTCCAGACTATTCAAGAGGAACCGATGGAATAGAAAATACAATGAACGGTAAACTTTTATAAACAGGGTGTACTTATTTGGCACTGATAATTCTTTTCTCTATGAGCAGCTGTTCCATTTCAGCCTGTACTTCCGTGGCTTTTACCCTGGCTACCCGGGCAAACTGGTCTGTCGGATCAGCAAAAATAATGGCTCTTGAAGAATTGACCAGCAATCCGCCCCGCTCATTGAGACCAGCTCTGGATACATCAGCCAGACTACCCCCCTGGGCACCAATACCCGGCACAAGGAGGAAATGATTTGGAACAAGCTTTCTTACCTCATCCAGCATAGAAGCCCGTGTTGCTCCAACCACATACATCATATTGTCAGGATTACCCCATTGAGATGTTGTAGACAATACAGTCTGAAAAAGCTTACTGTTTGAACCTTTCAATTCTGTCATCTGAAAGTCTTCCGAACCTGGATTTGAGGTTAGTGCAAGTAGAATGATCCATTTATTTTCAAACTCAAGAAAAGGCTTAACGGAATCTTCTCCCATATAAGGAGCCACTGTAATAGCATCAAAATCCATGTGTTGAAAAAATGCCCGGGCATACATTTTTGAGGTATTGCCAATGTCTCCCCTTTTTGCATCAGCAATCAGGTATATATCGGGATACTGTTCCCGGATATACTGAACAGTAAGCTCAAGATTGACCCATCCTGCTGCCCCCATGCTTTCATAAAATGCAAGATTCGGTTTATAGGCAACAACAAGATCATGTGTCTGATCAATAATCTGTTTATTGAATTCATACAACGGATATTCTTTATCCATCAATATCCTAGGAATTCGGGAATAATCTGTATCCAGCCCGATGCAGAGGTAACTTCTTTTCTTTTTTATCTGTTCAAATAATCCGTTGGCATCCATATTCAGTTGCTTAAGCCAGTTCGCTCACTTTAAGCCGTTCGGCATTTTCGGCCATCTGCAGTTTACTTATTATCTCTTCAATATCACCATCAATAATTGCAGGCAGGTTATAAAGTGTCAGATTAATCCGGTGATCAGTAACCCTGCCCTGGGGATAATTATAGGTTCGGATCTTGGCAGACCTGTCTCCCGTTGACACCATGGTCTTTCTCTTTGAAGAAATTTCGTCAATATATTTCTGATATTCGAGGTTATATAACCTGGTACGCAATTCAGCCATCGCTTTGTCCAGGTTCTTAATCTGAGATTTTTGATCCTGACAGGTAACAACGATACCACTGGGGATATGAGTAAGTCTGATCGCTGAATAGGTAGTATTCACACTTTGGCCACCCGGACCGGAAGAACAATAGGTATCTTTCCGGATATCTTCCATTTTCAACTGGACATCAAATTCATCGGCTTCGGGAAGCACGGCAACAGTTGCAGCTGAAGTATGCACGCGGCCCTGTGTTTCGGTTTGGGGTACCCGTTGAACACGATGTACTCCCGATTCATATTTTAGAATCCCGTAGACACCATTACCTGATACCTTCATTACTATCTCCTTGTAGCCGCCCATCGTGCCTTCTGAATAATGGGTAACCTCTACCTTCCAATTGCGTAATTCGCAAAATTTCAAGTACATCCGATACAAATCACCGGCAAAGATACTGGCTTCATCTCCGCCTGTTCCGGCCCTTATCTCAAGCACTGCATTCTTATCATCTTCCGGATCGGATGGTACGAGAAGCAATTTGACGCGTTCTTCCATAGGATCAACCTGCTCTGTAAGCTCTTCGAGCTCAGCTTTAGCCATTTCCCTGAGCTCTTCATCTTTCTCAGAAGCAAGTATTTCTTTGGCATTATCAATATTACTCAGTAAGTTCTTATATTCACCATAAGCCTCAACAAGCGGTTCTAAATCCTTATATTCCTTATTGAGTTTTACGTATTTCTTCATATCGGAAATCACTTCCGGATCGGTGATTTGCTGCCCCACCTCTTCAAAACGGTGTTTCACCCCTTCCAGTTTTTCCAATATCATATTTTTGGCCATAAATTTCTTATTTTTTTAGGATGCAAAGTTAATCATTTTAAAACAATTCCGAATACATCCTCCAAAAGCATTAATTCAGTTCTATAACCCTAAAGACTTTGGATCTGGACTGGGAAAGAACACATTTTTAATATCCTTTGGGAGACAAATATACTAAGAAAGTGAAGCCAGCAAACTTTCAAATCAATTTTGCAGACAACATGGCCCGATCAACTAATATCCTACGATCACTCTGTTCGAATCCGAGAAATATCAAAAAAGTCAACACAGTATTGTTTAAACCAAAAAAGATAATCTGCTAATAAACAAACTCACCAAACTCACTACTTATGGTAAGTTTATTATTCTCAGCAGCCTCACACCTGCCAATTACTTTTGCCTCCACTCCCATATCAGCTGCAATTTTAATTACTGCATCAGCAAGTTCCTGTGAACCATAAATTTCAAAACGGTGCCCCATGTTGAATACTTCATACATTTCTTCCCAGCTGGTTTCTGACTGCTCCCTGATAATCCTGAACAATGGAGGCAATTCAAAAAGATTATCTTTTATAACATGCATATTCTCAACAAACTTCATCACTTTAGTTTGCGCACCGCCGGTGCAATGAATCATACCGTGAATGTCAGACCTGTATTGCTCCAGCACCTTTTTAATAACCGGGCCGTATGTTCGGGTTGGAGAAAGCAGCAATTTACCAACAGTCGTATTTAATTCAGATATCTTGTCTGTTACATTGTATTTGCCGGTATAAACCAGCCTTGAAGGAATGATATCGTCGTAGCTCTCAGGAAATTTCTCGGTAAGATGCTGGTTAAACACGTCGTGCCTTGCACTGGTAAGTCCGTTACTGCCCATACCTCCGTTATATTCTTTCTCATAATCAGCCTGACCGAATGAGGCCAATCCAATTATAACATCACCCGGCTGAATATGATTTTCGATTACATCCGAACGTTTCATTCTGCAGGTAACAGTTGAATCTACAATAATCGTACGAACCAGGTCACCAATATCCGCCGTTTCTCCACCGGTAGAATATACCGAGATACCCAAATTTCTGAGTTCTTTCAGAATTTCTTCAGTTCCCAGAATGATTTCACGGATCACCTCAGCGGGGATTTTAATTCTGTTTCTTCCGATAGTTGAAGAGATCAGAATATTTTCTGTTGCTCCCACACATAGCAGATCATCAAGATTCATCACGATGGCATCCTGTGCAATACCCTTCCATACGGAAAGATCACCGGTTTCTCTCCAGTAAATGTATGCAAGAGATGATTTTGTGCCGGCTCCGTCGGCATGCATGATATTGCAGTATTCAGGATCTCCGCCAAGCATATCAGGGATTACCTTGCAGAATGCATTGGGGAAAATACCTTTATCTATTGATTCAATGGCATTGTGCACATCTTCTTTGGCAGCGGATACTCCCCTGAGTTTGTAACGAGATTGTTCTGACATGTACTAATGAATTGATTTTCAAAATATGCGTACAAAGGTAGTAAATCCCTCTCAACAACCGCCACAGGCATAAAAAAAAACCCGCTCTGGAATTAAAGCGGGTTTAGTTAAATATTATTTATTCGGCTGATAATCTGTTCGTAACACCTGGAATTCCGTACGACGATTAATCTGATAAGCAATTTCTTTCAGGTCATCAGAAGGCAGGCTGTTAATGAATTTATCATTCAGCAGAGTGCCTACCGGGAATGCAGGATACTGTTCATGGATTTTTTCATCGACTACTTTTGGCTGTGATTCGCCGTATCCTTTTGCTGTGAGACGGTCAGGAGCAATACCTTTCTTGATCAGATAATCAACAACCGACTGTGCCCTCTTCTGGGAAAGTTCCATATTTGCCTCAGCCGATCCTCTTGAGTCGGTATGCGACATCAGTTCAATGGTTACATTCGGATTGTCATTCAGGGTTTCTACAAGTTTGTCAAGAGAAACCATTGATTCCGGCCTCAGATCCCACTTTGCAAAATCGTAAAAGATATTCGGCAACTCAATCGGTTTTTCAATAGAAGCAAGATAAATAGTTGTATTAAAGTCCTGACTCTTATCAAGCCCTTTGGTAGTTTCCCTTTCCTTACCATTCAAATAACCATCATGGGAAGCAATGAATACATAATCTGTAGCAGGTTTAAGCATGAATTTGAACGAACCATCGTTCTCTGTTTTGGTTTCCAGTGTCACGCCATCGCTTCCAATAGACTTGACGGTAGCGTCAGGCAGCGCTTCATCTGATTTTTCATCCTTCACATAACCTGTAATACTGAATTTAAGCGGAGGCAGCACAAATGAATAGAGATTATCAGTCCCCCTGGAATCACGACTGGATGAGAGAAATCCTGCTTCAACGTCCTTTTGAAATACAATCCCGAAATCATCGGCGGGTGAATTAATCGGATACCGCATGTTTTCAATTTTCCAGGTACCATCGTCTTTTTTAGTTGCCTTGAAAATATCCAGTCCACCCATACCAATCTGACCATTAGAAGAAAAATATAAGGTGCCATCAGGATGCACATAAGGGAATACCTCATCCCCGGGCGTATTAATTTCGGGACCCATGTTTTCCATATTGCCCCATTCACCGGCTATATTCTCCCTTGTAACCTTATAAAGGTCTTTGCCTCCATACCCTCCCGGCATATCTGACACAAAGTATAATGTACGTTCATCCGGAGAAATGGCCGGGTGTGCAATAACAACACTGTCACCAGCCAGTTTCAGGGATTGTGCCTTACTCCATTCATCTCCGTTTCTTTTCGATTCATAGATTTCACATCCCATCGTTTTATTTTTACTGACCTGGCAACGTGTGAAATACATGACATTAAAAGAAGTATTGAGAGAGGGTGCTCCGTCTTCAAATTCAGTGTTGATATTTTCTCCAAGAGGAACAGGAGTACTCCATTTCCCTTTGCGGTCCATCTTGGTTACAAAAATATCTGAAAAGTTTTGTCCGGTAGCCCCATGCAACTCATCACCCGTAGCCTCTTCCCTGCTGGAAGTAAAATAAAGTTCCATATAATCGTCTCGTGCATAAGCCGGAGCATAATCATTGTCTCTGCTATCAATCATTCTGACTTCTTCCACCTGGTATCCATTGGGATTATCCAGCCATTGCCGGGCCAGTTCACATGACAAAACCCCATCAGCACCACGGGGATCTTCAGGCACCAGTTCTTTATATCTTTTAAACTGATTAATAGCGTCTTCGTAATTCCCGTTTTCCTTAAGCGCCTGCCCATAATATAAAACAGCCAGCGGGTTTTGATAATCCCTGGCAATTGCTTTCTTATACCATAGTTCGGCCTTTGCCATATCATTAGTATGCCGGTAACACTCAGCAATTTTAAAGATCATCTCAGTTTTGTCGTCCCTGTCTTTTACCATATCGTAGGCATCCTTCAGCAGATCAATGGCATCATAATATTCTCCTGCCTCATATGCAAGCAATGCCTTTTCTTCTTTTGCAGATTGAGCCTTAAGTGAAACGGATGCAGTGAAGGTTAATAAAACAACTAAGAACGTTGACAATTTACTCATCAGAAATAAAATTTTATTAAACTATTAGCCAGGACAAAACAGTAAAGACTACATTAACACTAAAAAATCAACGTTTAATATCCTGAAACTATTCATTAATGTTCAAATATAAGATAAATTATTGGAGTAAAAACGATCAGAAATCTTAATTTATTTTGGGTTAAAACAAAAAAACCGCAGGAAACATTTCCCTACGGTTCTTTTGACACTATCTTAGTTACTATATCCCTGCTTATCTTGTGAACAGTAATTCACGATATTTGGGCAATGGCCAAATTTCGTCAGAAACAATGAGCTCAAGCTTATCAATATGATACCTGATTTCATCCAGGAAAGGCAATACATCGTCAGCGTACGCTGCAGCCCTTTTCCTGGTATTTTCAATCTTATTGACCACTTTTCGTGCTTCTACCATATCATGTACTTTGGACTTGATTACCCTGGTATGGCTGGATATCTCCTTGATCAGCTCTTTACGTTGAGAAGCAAGTTCATTGAATTCATTTTCATCAAACACATCCCTCAATGCTGCCACATTTGAAGCCAGTTCGGTTTGATAAGCAATAGCAACAGGCACAATGTGATTGATTGCCAGATCACCCAGTACACGGGCTTCGATCTGCACTTTCTTGATATACGTTTCAAGACGAACTTCCGTTCTTGCTTCAACCTCTTTCCTGGTCATCACCCTCTGTGATTCAAACAGATCCAGGGATTTTTGGGAAAGATATGCGTCAAAAGCGGTAGGAATATGATTGATATTTGTTAATCCGCGTTTTTCGGCTTCAGCAATCCATTCATCACCATAATTATTTCCTTCAAACCGAATCTTCTTGGATTCAGTAATGTATTTTTTCAGGACCTGAAAAATAGCCTCATCCTTTTTAATACCACCTGATTTAATAGCCTCAACATCCTTTTTAAAGTCAACCAGTTGTTTAGCGATAGCTGTATTCAGGGCAATCATCGGGCTGGCACAATTGGCAGAAGCTCCTACCGCCCTGAATTCAAACCGGTTGCCGGTGAATGCAAAGGGAGAAGTACGGTTACGATCGGTATTATCCAGGAGAATCTGGGGAATTTTACCAATATCCAGTTTCAGTTCTGTCTTCTCATCCGGGGTCATTTTCTCATCGCTCACACTCTGTTCAATCTTGTCCAGCATTTTGGATACTTCACTGCCCAGAAATACAGAAATAATTGAAGGCGGTGCCTCATTTGCCCCCAGTCGGTGTGCATTTCCTGCGGAAGCAATACTGGCTCTGAGCAGATCAGAGTTATCATATACCGCTTTTAGTGTGTTCACAATAAAAGTCAGAAATTGCAGATTTGTGCGGGGTGTTTTTCCGGGAGACAAAAGATTTACGCCGGTATCGGTTGAAAGCGACCAGTTGTTATGTTTTCCTGAACCGTTAATATCCTTGAAAGGCTTTTCATGAAAGAGTACTCTGAATTTATGATGCCGTGCAATTTTCTTCATGAGATCCATCACAATCAAATTATGATCAACGCCCAGATTGGTTTCTTCATAAATCGGCGCTACTTCATATTGATTGGGAGCCACCTCATTATGGCGTGTCTTGAGAGGTATACCGAGCTTATAGGCAGCTATTTCAAAATCCTGCATAAAATAAGTGACCCTTTCCGGTATTGAACTGAAATAATGGTCCTCAAGCTGCTGATCTTTAGCTGACGCATGTCCCATCAGTGTTCTTTCAGTAAGAGAAAGGTCGGGACGCGCATAATATAATGCTTCATCAATTAAGAAATACTCCTGTTCCCATCCAATATTTGAATAAACCTTGTTTACATTGCGGTCGAAATACTGACATACGTCAACTGCTGCTTTATCAACGGCATTGAGTGCTTTCAGCAACGGCGTTTTATAATCGAGTGCTTCTCCAGTGTATGAAACAAAAATTGTAGGAATACTCAGGGTCTTACCTATAATAAAGGCTGGTGAAGAAGGATCCCAGGCAGTATAGCCTCTTGCTTCAAAAGTATTTCTGATCCCGCCACTCGGGAAAGAAGAAGCATCAGGTTCCTGCTGTACCAGCAACTTTCCTGAGAAATTTTCCACAACCCCGCCATTTCCGTCATGTTCAATAAATGCATCGTGCTTCTCAGCGGTACCTTCAGTCAACGGATGAAACCAGTGGCTGTAATGAGTTGCACCCATCTCCATGGCCCACGCTTTCATTCCTGAAGCAACCTGATCAGCCATCTTGCGGTCAATCCTGGTTCCCTTATCTACTGCAGTTACTACTGCTTCATAAGCTTCTTTCGACAGGTATTTCTGCATTTTATTCCTGTCAAATACATTCATTCCATAATATTCGGAAGTTTTTTCTTCTGGATACATTACTTCTACGGGTTTCCGGGAAAGTAATTCCTGCAAAGCAATAAAACGAAGTTTTGTCATACGATGATTACCTTTTTTGATTTTTAAAACGGGTTAATTATGATGCAAATATATAATTTTTCACAATTACCCCCTAATTTTTTAATATTTATTTTATTTTTTAATATTATTTAATTGAAAACACCCCATTTTTTCGATATTTTTCTACTCATCATTATAATTTTTCAATATTGATAATATTCATTTTGTTTATTCCCGTCTAAAACATTTTAAAATAGCAATGAAACCGGAATATGAATTTTGGTTGAAACCGTAGTATGTAATAAGGAATAAACAAACTAATATTCAAAAGGCGGTGTAGAAACCGGAACTGTATAATCATTAACCGGATTAAAAAATGAACAAAAGTATCCCGTTATGACTTATTTAACTGGAACTAAAAATAAATACCAAACAACAAACTAAAAAATCTTTATCAAATGGAAAAATCAGACCCTGAAAAAGGAAGCGGAAAAATGGGATTATGGGCAGCTGTATCAATGGCTGTAGGCACAATGATAGGTGCCAGTATTTTTTCAATTTTTGGTGTGGGAGCACAGATAGCAAAGCAGGATCTTCCTGAAGCATTTCTTGTTTCCGGCCTTTTTGCCATACTTGTTGCGTATTCCTATGCAAAGCTTGGCAAGCACTATGTTTCAAATGCCGGTCCCATTGCCTTTATAATGAAAGGGATGGGCGACACCCTCATTACCGGGGCACTCAGCGTTCTGATGTGGTTTACCTACGTGGTATCAATTGCCATGTTTTCCAAAGGGTTCGCGGGCTATTTCCTCCCGCTTTTCCATTTACCAACATCCACTACAGCTGTTTCAATTACAGAAATTATTGTTATCGCATTTTTCATGGTACTGAATTTCTTTGGTTCCAAAGCAGTTGGCAAAACCGAATTTCTGATCGTTCTGATAAAAGTAGGAATTTTGGGTGTCTTTATTGCACTGGGAATAGTATACATAAAACCTGAGTATATAAAACCCTCGTTTGATGCCTCACATGCCAGTGGTTTGTTGCATGCTTCCGTGATATTCTTTTTATCATACATGGGATTCGGACTTATCACCAATGCTTCTGAAAACATACGAAATGCTTCACGCAATGTGCCTCGTGCAATATATATCAGTATCGGGATTGTCATGCTCATCTACCTGCTGGTAGCAGTTGTGGCGGTTGGCAATTTATCAATACCGGAGCTGATGAAAGCAAAAGAGAATTCACTGGCCATTGCTGCCAAACCATTTCTGGGTAATGCCGGATTTTTGCTCATTTCAATTGGCGCAGTATTTTCCATCTCTTCAGCGCTCAATGCATCACTTTACGGTGGGGCAAACATCGCCTATTCACTTGCCAAGGACGGGGAATTACCAGAGTTTTTTGAGAGGAAAACATGGTTTAAATCTGTTGAAGGTTTGTATATAACAGCCGGTTTAAGCATTCTGATCGCGCTGCTTTTTACCATGAACGGGATTGCATCCATGACCAGTACCGTTTTCACGGTTATTTACATTTTTGTAATAATTTCGCATTTCAGACTCAGAAAAAAAGTCGGGGGTAATCCTGCATTTCTGATTTTCAATATTGCTGTAATGATTGTTATACTGGCTTTGCTGCTATATTTTCAGTTCAAAGATCAGAAAATGGCAATTGTTGGCTTGTTGATCGTATTTGTGGGGGCCATCATGATGGAATATGGTTACCGGTATATCAAAAACAGGTCTTTTACCTTTGTTGGAAAACTGAAAAAGGTGAGAAAAAAAGAAACAAATAATCATTCAGAAAATCATTAATAATCTGATTAGTCTGATATTTGAATCTTTCCGCTTAATTTTTTCTGTCTAAATCAGAAATAAAGAGTTTTAAAATGCACACCAAATAAATATAGCTGTATTAATGAGCAATAAGTATTTTTTTGGTGAAAGATTTTTGGTTGGGCTTAACCACCTTCAATAAGTACAAACCTTCTGGTATGTCACTTACTGAAATACGCTTTTTATCTTGTTGTCCGGAACGTATTATCTGCCCCGAAAGATTATACAATATATAATAGTAAGTATTTTGTTTCCCTGCTACTGCAAAATCAATTGTAAGAAAATCACTGGCAGGATTGGGGTAAATGTTTATGTCATTGACAGGACCTGTTAAAATGTTATCAACTGAAGTTGGTGTACCAAGTGCTTTTCCGAGTACCGGTCGCATCATAACAGTTCCTTCTATGCTTGTAAGGTTCCAGGTACCGTCTAAATTATAATATAGTTTATCACTGTGATCTGAATTTTCATCCAGTCCTATGTTAAGATAGATTGTACTGACCTGTTGCCATCCGACATAGAAAGTATTTTGTACAAATATTGCTGAATCAAGTTCATAATTAATAAACTGGTTCAGGCTGTCACCGTATTGTGGTCGGTACCCTTCTGCACTATATAAAACATCTCCGGGTTCTCCGTCATTATCATCCCAAACTACCAGCTTAAAATATTGCTGACTGGCATTATTCAGGGTTTGATTGAAATACATCTGAACAGCTCTCAGTGTATCTCCTTTATAAGTATCAAACTTATATGCCACCATACCGTTCTGCGATCCTGCACCATACAAACCGTAGCCGTTTTCAGCAGAACCGTCATCATAGGCATAATAATTCAGAAATTTCTGATAACTGACAGCAGTGTCATTCAATTTGGAAAAATCCAGTGCATCGGTAACAAGTACAGCTTTCATTTTAAATAAAGCAGAATCTTCCACATTTGCCTCAAAATCATAAAACAGATCATCCCGGAAAGTAACAATTTCTCCCGGATTAAGATTAGCGGCTCCTCCCGAAATCCTGGTTACGCCAGGTGTATGCGTTTCACTTATTTCATAATTTCGAATTATATTGCTAATCTGGTTACCATTATTTTTAACCCTGATCACCAGCAAAGGATTAATTTCCTGCTGAAAAGCCAAAGAAAAATGGGACCAGGGGATGGATGTATAATTTTTAAGCAGTGAAGCCGGAGGGCTTAACAAAGCTGCATCTATAAAAACAGTGTCATTCGCACTCCGGTCTTTATTTAAATATATGTAATCAATGTTCCATTGATCACCATTTCCAACCATACCCGGATTAACGGAAGTCCCTGTGGGCAAACTGCAAATATTCCGGAAACGGAACCGAAAGCCTTTTTTAAGAAAGGCCGTATCGTTTACCGGTAAAATAACCTGCCGGAACGGATGCAGTGTATCACCCGGTACCGACCATACCGTTATCCATTGAGCTGTTGAGGGAGCATAAAAATCCAGTAGAAGCGAATCGCCAGTTTCGGGGTTATCACCATTACCCTGAGGCTGATAGAAAAAACTCAGAAAAATATTTTCACCGCTACTCAGGTCAATGGGGTGCGAGGTAAGGTGATCAGCAATAAAAGGTTTTGAACCGGCATCCGGATAGATTACTCCGGCATCGTTGATGGCATCCATGGTAGCCACCCCTATTGAAGGCGGATCTACCGCATAATCATTATTTACATAAGCCTCCCTGTCTGTCCATTTTGAAGAATCAGGAAATACATTCACATGCGAAAAATCATCGAAAAATGGCATTTCCAGTGTATCCTGTCCGGATATCTTCATTGATTTTAATCCGGTTTTATTTTGCCGTAAAACAGCTCTTTTTGCGACAGCAGGATTAAATTGCAAAGAAACTTTATATTCCTGTGCAGATACATTATACAAAAAGAAAAAAGGCAATAGCAGATAAAGACTATTGCGGCGTATATGTCGAAAGATTTTTTGTACTGTCATAATCAGGATAGGTTTTCTCCATAATTTTTTCCAGCTTTACTGAATCAGCGGTCAGCCATACATCTATGGATGAACCAAGATTTACCAGGTTCGTGTTAGTATGTAACGGACTTTGTTTGAAAATTAATGCATGAATACTGTCTTGCTGATCAACAACTGAATCATCATATACTACGGCTCCCAGATTGAGGTAAGCCTGAACAATCTTTTGTTTGGCGTCTTCAAGTGAGAGCCCGATTAACTGAGGGGGCACAGTTCTTTCTGCACTAAGTCCTTTTCCCAGCACCAGATCAATTGTTGCCCCTTTCTCAATTTCAGTACCTGGTTCAATCTGCTGTCCCTGGTATTTCTGATACAATACACTGTTGGTTGCAATGTCAGGTATATAGGTCAACTTTCCTACTTTCAATCCACGGGTTTCAATTTCCGCTACAGCCTGCCGCAATGTAACACCAACAACATTCGGCATTTTAGTCATCTCCGGTAAAACAGCATTAGTAGTTAAAAATATCCGGCGATTGTCTTTAACCTTAAAATTTGGTTCCGGATATTGCTCTACCACAGCACCACCGGGAAGATCATTATCGTAAACTGAATCAACCACTTCATATCTTAGATGACGGGCCTTTGCTATCTGATCCACTTCGCTAAGTGACAAACCCGTAAAATCAGGTACACCAAATGATTCGCCATGATCAGTATAGATCCTGATACTCAACAAAGTGATAAAAATCACGACAAAAACAATCACAACAGCCAGCACAATGTTCTTTACAATGTAATTACCAGCCACTTTTTTAAATATTTTATTGAAATCCATTATATTTTTAATAACAATTCATAGTATCTCAACGGAAAAGCAAATATAAAATTATAAACCAACATTTGAAAGATATTATTTTTCAGGTTTCAGAATTAAAAATATTTTGGCTGGATTTTTGTTTTTTCTATTTTTATAAAGGAAACTCAAATATCATATCATGAAAAAAATTCGGTCATTAATTATCTCCTTTCTTGTTCTTTTACTGGTCTCATGTGCCACATCCGGAAAAACAGGTAAACAATCAACCAACAAATCAGGTGATGCTAATTCATCAGAAAAAAATAATTTTGAGGGCATTGCTGAAAGAAACAATGCATTTGCTTTTGCATTGTTCTCCAGACTGGAAGAAAAAGATGAGAACCTGTTCTTTTCCCCTTACAGCATAACCTCCGCCTTGGCGATGACGTATGAAGGTGCTGCCGGGAAAACAGCAGATGAAATGTCAGAGGTAATGAGATTCATCAGCAATAAAAAAGAAAACAGCATTGGATTTCAACAACTAAATTCTTCACTGGAACATGCCAAAGGTGATAATACTGAATTAAATATTGCAAATGCAGTGTGGTTGCAAAAGGATTTTGATATACTTCCTGGTTATCTGCAAAATGTTGAAAACTATTTTGATGCTCCTGTAAAAAAACTCTCTTTTTTGAACGAAGAAGCAATTGAGAACAGCAGGCAGGAAATCAATAACTGGATAGCAAATGAAACCCGGGACAAAATAAAGGATCTGATCCAACCGGGTGTACTCAGCCAGCTTACCCGCATGATTTTAACCAATGCAATATACTTTAAAGCCGGGTGGCAACATCCTTTTAGTGCAGCAGAAACAGAAAAAGGTCCTTTTTATACTTATAATCAAGAAGAAACCACATGCGATTTCATGCATCAGACAGGTAGATTCAGGTATTTTGCCGATGAAAACTTTCAGATAGCTGAAATGCCTTATGATAACGGCAACTATTCGATGGCAATTATTTTACCTGCCCGGGACAAAAGCACTTCAATTATCTCAAAAAACATTAACAGCAAATTACTTGACAGCCTGTTGAAGAGTGCAACTTCTAAACGGGTAAAGCTGATAATACCCAAATTTAAACTTACCTCAACACTACAGCCTGGACAAACACTTTCAGGCATGGGAATGCAACAAGCTTTCAGTAAGGATGCTGATTTTTCAGGAATTAACGGTAAGAAAAACCTTTACATTGATGCCATAGTGCACAAAGCCTTTGTTGGGGTAGAGGAAAAAGGTACCGAAGCAGCAGCATCCACCGCAGTGGTTATGTCATTGAAATCTGCCATGACAGAGGAACCTGAACCTGTAACATTTAAGGCCGACCATCCATTTCTCTTTGTGATCAGGGAAAGATCTACAGGCTGTATAATATTTATGGGTAAATTATCAGATCCTTCATAGTATTTCTGATTAATCTGACTGGCAAAAATAAAAAGAGGCCACCAAAGGAGCCTCTTTTTTTATTAATATTTAAGTTCACTATTGGGATTCAACTTCACCCCTAATCCAGAGAATCACCTTGCTATTATCCGGATCATTGGTAATTACGGTAATTGTTTTATTCTGCCGTCCATGTTTACCCGCAGAATTAAATATTGCCTTAATGGAGCTGGTCTCACCAGCCTTAATAACGCTATTCTCCGGTGTAACAGCAGTACAGCCACAACTGGCTTTTACATTTCTAATGATCAGATCACTTTTACCGGTATTGGTAAAACTAAAACTATGCTCAACTTTCTCTCCCTGTTTCACCTTGCCAAAATCAAAGTTCGACTCGTCAAAAGAGATATGAGGTGCACTGGCTTTTTGTTCAGGTGTCAATGATGAAAAATCCTCCTCAATATTTGCTGTAACAGTGATGCGGGCCATCGAAGGTGATTTCCCGTTAACTGACATATTCAGCCGGTCAATCATATATCCCCATTGATGCTTTGCGGCTGCATCGTATGTTGCACTAATAATTCCTTTTTCACCGGGTTTAAGCGTTGACGGAGTAGCCTCCATCTTTATATAGGAAGGAACATTAGTAAATGAAATTGTTGCCGGTTCCCCTGATGTATTTACAATATCAATATTTTTTGTTTCCTTTTGGTTACTGTATATCCTTGAAAAAGCAAAATGATTGGTCTTCATTCTGATATTTTCCACTTGCACAGGATAAAGCTCTTCAACCGTCTTCTCTTTTGGGATGACCTCTCCTTTAATATGCAGGACATCAACTGAGGGGTCAGCGTTACTGGTAACTGTAATGGTTTTTTCAAATGCTCCGGGACGGTTGCTTGGATTGTAAGTAGCACTTATAAAACCTGTCCCTCCTGGTATTACGGGCTTTTTGGTCCACGAAGGAGTTGTACATCCGCAGGATGCTCTTACATCCTGAATAACAAGAGGTACATTACCTGTATTGGTGAAGGTAAACTTGTATGAAACAGGGCCGCTTTCTTCTTTAAACTTTCCAAAATCATGCGATTCTGTATCAAATGACATGTGAGCCCCTTTTTGCTGGGCAAGAGTTATGCTTCCTCCGGAAAAGAGTAAAACAACAAGTACTAAACTTACAATTCTTTTCATTTTTTTCGTTTTATATCTCATTTAAAAATAACTATGTCTTCTAAAAATTATTCCCAAAGTTACAAAGAAAAATTTTTTGGGTATTGTAAAAATATTTTTTAACAAATCAGTTCTGATAAGATTAATCAATTGAGACATGATTCCCTTTTCTACGATTCAACGTTTTTAAGGTTACTTATAAAAAATCTGCACTCCAGAAAAACCTGTTCACAGCATACAGATTACTAAACAAATCCCTGGATGCAGCAACAGACTTACTGCAATTATGATTAGTTCAAACTTCATGTCAGAGATAGCATTAATCAGATTTTTCAGCAGAATATTTTATCTTTACAATATTATAAATGTTGTACGCTATGGCAAAAAACCCCCGGAAGAAATCCTGGATTTTATTTCTCGGCGTCTTCTTGCTCCTTTCTCCCTTTAGTCTTAAGGGCCAGTTTTACAACGGGCTTCAAATGTCTTTTGGTAAAAATCGCGTACAGTACAATAACTTCTACTGGCAATTCTACAGGTTTGATGATTACGATGTTTACTTTAATCAGTTTGGGAAAGAGTTTGCCCAATATACAAATGAGGTGGCCAGTACAGAAATTACACGTATAGAAAAATTCTTCGATTATAAGCTTGAAAAAAGGCTCATATTTCTTGTTTACAATAAATTAACCGATTTCAGGCAAAGTAATATCGGGCTGGTTTCTTACAGTGACGAATACAATACAGGAGGCGTTACCCAAATTATCAATAACAAGGTATTTGTTTACTACAACGGGAATCATGAAGATTTCAGAAGACAAATAAAATCGGCAATAGCTGAAGTTGTAATAAATGAAATGCTTTACGGAAACGGGTTAAGGGAAAATGTTGCAAATTCCACACTGGTTAGCACACCGGAATGGTTTTTAAAAGGGCTTATCTCTTATGTGTCTGATAACTGGAGCATTGAAATCGAAAACATTGTAAAAGATGGTATTCAAACCGGCCGCTACGAAAAATTTAATCATCTTACAGGTAAAGAAGCCGTATATGCCGGTCATTCATTCTGGAAATATATTGCTGATACTTACGGAGCATCAGTAATTCCAAATATTGTATACCTCACCAGGATAAATAAAAGTGTAAACAGTGGTTTTTTGTATGTACTGGGAGTTCCTGTTAAAGATTTATCCCGCGACTGGCTGGGATACTACATA
>DASQZP010001055.1:0-5278 GCA_035638655.1 Bacteroidales bacterium | reverse complement strand
TTTTGTTATTTCAATAACTAAAAATACTTATCCCAACTGTAAAAACCAACTGTTACCCAGGTATTATTTTCCGTGGAATACAACCAATAATATTATTACAATCAAAACAACTATCATCTCTTTATTATTTTAGTGTACTATCTTACTAATACACTACAAATGTAAAACATATTTTTATAAATGCAAATTTTATCGGGATTTTTTTTGTTTTTTTATAATTCCAGAGTGACTTGTGGGAGTCCGGGGGATATTATTTCAGAAGCGGTTGCTCAATAATCTTCCTGGTATCCTCCATCAGGCGGGGCATCTCCTTTTCATTATAATCATTAATATTCAGAGGCGGGTGGATGGTCATGTGAACCCTTCCGGGAAAAACATTGATTGTTCCGGTAGGGCAAATTTTTCTGGTACCTTTAATCGTAACAGGTAAGAGTGGCAGATTAAGATCCAGTGCCAGCTTAAAGGCACCCCGTTTGAAAGATCCCAAATTACCGGTTTTGCTCCTGGTCCCTTCCGGAAAAATAACAACCGATGTACCGTTAACCAGTTTCTGCCGGGCTTCATTCAGGCTTTCCATGGCTTTGCGGCTGTTGGACCTGTCGAGGAAAATATGTCCCACTTTTTTGCTTCCGAAACCAACTCCCGGAATTTTTGCAAGCTCTTTTTTCATGATCCACTTAATATCCAGTCCCAGCCAACCATAGACAAGGAAAATATCATAATAACTCTGGTGATTGGGTACCACCACGTATGAAGTATTTTTGTCAATATTTTCCTTGCCCTCAACCCTGACGATCATTGGAACGAGGATGGCATTGAGCCGCGACCAGATGACGCCCCCGAGATAACTGCCAAAGCGCTGGTTTACGAGCATTGAACCAAGTACAGCAAATATTCCGAATAATATAGTATTTACAGCCAGTATCGGGAAATAGATCAGCCATTTATACGGCTGGTAAAGTATATAAAGTACTTTTCTAACCATGGATTGAAATAATTATTACCATCCGGCAAAAATACATGATTCAATCAAACATTCCTCAATAAAATATTAAATGAATATTTGGAATCATGAATATTACCTATTTATTAAAAAAGCACGTTGGGCTTAGTAAAAAAAAATCTAAATCCATGTTATTTGAGATACTCTATTTTCCATATGAGTTTTTCGTCCTCATGCCGGACTGGCATTTACTTTTTCCAATTGATGAAAAAGTAAACAAAAAATCTAGAAAAGCCAAGGCTCCCCACTAGCCACGGCCGACCCGAAGTCGCGGCTTTTCGGCCACCGCACCCTACTAATAGGCATTTGTTAAATTTAGAAATACTTTACAAATTATAGACTACTCTTAAATTTACCTTAATAAACATCTATATTAATCATTTCCAACAGCCATAAAATATTAAATGGTAATAATAGAAATTTTTAAGGCCAGATAATTTTTTGACTAAGATTGACTTCCTTTTTTTCTGAATGATTCAACCTCTTCCCTTAGCACTCGAAGCTCATCCAGATGACCACGCATTTCTTCTTCCTGCAGGTCAAATTCTTCCTGTTTCCTGGTGAAATCATTCAACAGGTGCAGGTTCTTTTCATTCATCCTTGAGAACAGAATAGTTGAAGCTACTGAACCGGCAATCTTTTCAAGTAGTTCTACATGAACGTGGGAAATAGGTTTCAGGGAAGCCACTTCAATGACACCCAGTCCACCTGCATCGGTCTTTAGTGGAACCAGTATAAGATGTTTCAGCGGGCTGTCTCCCAAACCGGAAGCAAGTTGAAAATAGTTTTCCGGAATGTCTCTTAAAATAGCAGAGTCTAAGTCTTTGAAGCAAGCACCCACCAGGCCTTCTCCGGGAAATATTTCGTTCTTCTCAAGCATCTCGGCAGGGGCATTATAAGAACCGGTAAGTTCAAGAACCGGATCATCATCCTGTTCTTTTAGCAGGTATATCCCTCCCAGGTTGGCATCCAGTACACCTACAATTTCAGCAATAAGTCGCTGAGAAAGTTGCTTCAGGTTGTCCTTGTGATTATTCAAGACAGCATTTACCCGGTTCAGGCTTCCACTGATCCAGCTTTGGATTTGAATTTCTTCCTTATGCTTACTATTTTCTTCATTTTGCTTTTCGAGGGCCATAGTACGTTCAGCCACCCTTCCCTCAAGCATTTGTTTTTCATGCTGCAATTCAGCACTGAGATGTTCATTGTCATTGATCGCGCTGGCCGACCGACGGGAAAGGATGAACGATTGTATCAACATATATGTAGCTAATCCGTATGGTGCCAGGTTAGGCGTATGTGCGATCCCCATGCTAACGAGTACATCGTTGATGGCAGTTCCATAAAGCAGAAAGAACCCGATAAAGCTAAGCAGCCCCCCTTCCCTGCCCTTGATAGCAGCTCGCAGTAACACTCCAAACGTGAGATACAATCCACCAAAAAGAATGTATAATTCATAAAACATTCTGAATCTGCCATATATCAGTTGTGGCGTAACAAATACAAACAAACTGATCAGCGTCCCTATTGAAACAAGAATATACAACATAACTTTCGGAAATTCTTTGCGGAAAAGAAGAAAGAGAAAAAGTGCAAAAAGCGGAATGGTACCAAACCCTGAAAAATTGTCCATCTTAAAAAGCAGTTCCCAGTTGATATTGGGAAATACAAAATTGATTATCCGTTCACCCGTAGATACATTCCTGAGTATCATAACCAGGCAAAGTAGCCCAAAAAACAGGTTAGAGCGCTCATTCCTCCGCAGAAAGAAATAAAGAAGATGGTTAAACCCGATAATCAGAATAATACCTACTATAATAAGATTGATGATCAGCAATTCTTTTGAATTTGCAGTTAATTGATCAAATTGACCGAAGGTAACAGGTTTTACGAGACCTCCTCTTGTATGCTCATAATTGGATACCTGTATAACCAGTTCGTGTGTTTCGCTGTTGTTATTTAAGAATAAAGGTATGTTTTTATACGAAAAGCCAGGTTTACCGTGTAGGGCTGTTTTGGCAACTTCACCGGTGGAATAGATCAAACGGTTATCAAACCATACTTTTGAAGCGGTAAAAATATCATATAACCGGATTCCGTATAATCCCTGCAATTTTCCGGTTTCCAACTCTAACCGGTAGGTAGCCTTTCCTTTTGAGGAATGTTTTCCGGCTTTTTTCGAGGTCCATGAGGCAGGTACAGGTATATATGCGCCCGATGGCATTGACTGTTGGTTTTTAAAATTTTCAGGAGAAAGGAGAGTGTCCCAATATATCTCCCAATTTCCGTTGAGATCAATAATTTCGTCACTCAGGATATCTTCTTTCAGGTTAACTGTACCATGAACAACTTGTGTCATTGCTGACTGCTGAAAGAAGCTTATTACTATAAAAATCAGCAGAAAATATAAGATTTTCAAATGCATTTTCCGGCTATTTTTGATTAATAATCCAGAGTTGAAGGTTTAAATATATAAAACTTAAGGCTCGAAGGTTAAATAAACACTTATAATTTACTGAAATGCAGGTTATTTAAAATGTTTCTTGATTTATAGTCTCTCAAAAATGTTTATTTACACGATCTTTTTCATCCCGAAAGATTGAATCATCAGAAATAAGTTTCATACGTCTGAAACCGGTTATATATAACCAAATCAGATAGGGAATAAAAACCATTATAAGCAATGGTGAGCCAGAGAATAGAATAAAATCGTAGATTCCGTGAAGAAAAACCAGGTTTATCATACATCCGGAATTTTAAATGAACCTGCCATCTGCAACCTGAAAAAATAAATCAACATGCAGTAATCAAGAACAATCCGGTTGTTTCTCTGCTTACAATTCTACATCATAAATAGCAGAGGAACCGGTAAATTTTTCCGAATAATAGTCAATGTTTTTTATAAAAGCAACAGATCAATTATTTTTTGCTTCTTGCAGTACCGGATCCGTAAGAATTCTTTTGGCTCCCAGGTAAAAGAACAAGGCACCACCTACCAGCAGCAAATGACTGATATCACTATGGGTAAGCCACTTTGAGATCCCCCATTCGTTCATATAAATCAATCCTGAGATACCAGAGAAAAATACAGCAACAAGAAAAAGCTTACTCCCTTTAGTTCTCCTTTTATACCAGATATAAAGATTAATACTACCAACCACTCCGATAATTCCATACCCGGTATGCAGTTCCACAAAGAAAAAATTGAGGGTAGAAAGGGTAATAGTCATAAAAGTAGCAAGTTCAAGCAGGTTTATCCATTTGAGTGCTTTCCCCAGTTTACGATTAATCAGCGGCCGGGTATATTCAATGGCCGCTCTTTCCACCAGCATAATCGACAGCATACTGGTGATCCATCCAGGCAACTTCCAGCCAAAAGAAAGCGCATAAAGAAAAGCATGACCAATGATACCACCGATAGCAGTGGCCACTCCCATGGAAAGAAAATAATATCTCAGAAATAAATGCACTTTATTGTGCACGGGTATTTTGGTGAGTTTCACAAAAGCAAAAAAGCATACCGCAGAAACCATCAGTCCGGTAAGCGTGGTTATGGGTTCATCAATCCTGATACCTGCCGGATAGATGGAAGGTTGTTCAAAGACCATATATTGATTTTTTTATGTTCACTGTCTAATGTAACAAAGATGCCTTCAAACATGTTCGAATGTAACCACCAAAGAAAAAGAAGAGTCTGTCAATAAACTCAAGTGTCTGGATCAAAATGTTCGAGAACAAGGCGTGCAAAAATTTTAATCCACAGTATACTAATGTATATGAGGAATTAAAATTTTTGTAATAACGCAGTTATCGGACATTATGGACAGACACTAAGAAAGGGTGTGCAACCCATCAGCACACCCTTTTCTGTTTCCAAATTCAAGAGATACAAACATTACTCAAGCTCTTTTGCTACCGCGATAGCTGCAATGGTACCATCTGCAACAGCAGTAGTGATCTGGCGGTATTTTTTACTGATTACATCACCCACGGCATATACGCCGGGTATGCTGGTTCGACGGTCTTCATCAGTTTTAACATACCCCCATTGATCCAGTTCCAGCTTATCTTTGAACAAATCAATATTGGGTTTCATGCCGATAAAGATGAACACACCATCACTTACAAGATCATATCTCTCTCCTGTTTTCAGGTTCTCCACTTCAGTAATCATTTTATCGCCATCTCTTTTGAAAGCACGCGGTTCGTGTTCAAATAACGGAGATATTTTCGGATTGGCCATCGCTTTTTCCTGGGCCTTTTTATTGGCCGTGA
>DASQZP010001054.1:0-2634 GCA_035638655.1 Bacteroidales bacterium | reverse complement strand
ATAGTATAGTAAGAGCGTGCAAACTGAAACAATTTGGAACTTCTGAAACCATATGAAAATCTTGAAACAATCTATAAGGGGTCCAGGTAGATAATCCGATGGCTATCGGATGAACCATCTACCGAACAAACAACCGGTCCGAAGGCTTTCGGACAAACAACTGATCCGATAGCCATCGGATTACCACTGAATAATCAACCGAATTACCACTGAATAATCAACTGAATAACTTTTCCCTCTACCTCCTCTACACCGGATCTATCTGCGCTATAAGTGCCCTTCGTTTCCGTTTGGAAACAGGGAGTTTACTGCCGTCAGACAATATTACTTTGTTCGGGGACCTGCCCGGTAGAATTTCTTCTATTTCCTCCAGATTCACCAGGAATCCCCGGTGTATACGAAAAAAGGTTTTATCGGGTAACATCAATTCCAGGTTTTCCAGTGAATGTTCAATAATTTCCTGTTTATCACCTTTAAGCAAAGCAAGTGTATATACTCCGCATTTTGAAAAATACATAATCTCAGAAAGCTGAATTTTATCAAGTTTGTTCCTTTTCATAGTGAACGTGCTAAAATTAATAAAACAGGTAAACTTGTCTGCATAATGGCTCTTTAGAATAATTAAAATCTTTACTCACTGTTAATGAAATGTTTGTTGACTTTCATAAGTCAAATTACTTTTAATGACAGCCTAAAGATTAAAGCTTCAATAACTTTCTGAACTTACGCCTACATTAGCTTTTCTGCTGGTACCGGGTTTCTGTTAAGTAAGAATAAGTATGAAATAATCCTGTATCTTAAAATGTATCCTGAAATGCGTTGCCCTTTCAAACATGCAACAGGCATGTTGGGCAAAATTCCTTTTCATAAAATCAACAAGCAATTAGTTAATTCGAAAGAATATCACACTAATTTATTTTTATTTTGTAATAATTTCATGCTTTTTATATTAATATCATATATATTGAATGGAATTTAAAATTAAAATTAAGATATGCTTCTTTACATTGCAAATATTTAAATCAGAAATTAGCTGAACGGTCATTTTTTGGAGTCGAAATTGATTTAAATTTCTTAAAATAAATTAGAAACAGCCTGAATCAGTCAAATGCAACCATGTATTTATCAGATACATACAATATAACCATTTTACTTTCTTCAATAAAGTAATTTTAAAAATCATTTTCTAACCCCTTAATGATAGTTTTTTTATATTACAGATAATTTTATATGCCTATCGGGAATGTTTAATATTATTTAAAATGAAACAAATTTTATATAGCTTTCGCTCAGCCCCTGTTTACTCCCTCACACTACCTCAGGCTCATACCGGTCGTGAGACCACCGCGCTCAGTTCCCTGGAGGCCATGAACCAATCATACATTCTGTTGTTACACTAATTCAACGATAAATATTACTAAATGAAAAAAACAACAACTCAACAGGTAATTGAAAATATAGTCTCTCCATTTCAGCGATTTTTGAGGATAGAAGCCTCAGGTGGTATTTTATTGATGGTAATGACACTAGTTGCACTTTTCTGGGCAAATTCAAAGTGGCAGGATCTTTATGTTCACTTTTTCCACCAGACTTTTGTAGTTGGTTTCAGCCAATATGTTCTTTCTTATTCTCTGCTGCACTGGATCAATGATGCATTAATGGTTATTTTCTTTTTTGTAGTTGGACTTGAAATAAAACGTGAGGTGCTTGCCGGTGAACTTTCTTCCTTCAAACAGGCTTCATTGCCCATTGCTGCTGCTGTGGGAGGAATGCTGATGCCCGCCTTAATTTATTCCATCATCACCTCATCTCCGCCGGCACAGGACGGCTGGGGAATCCCAATGGCTACTGACATAGCATTTTCACTGGGTGTTCTGAGTTTGCTCGGCAAAAAGGTGCCCCTCAGCCTGAAAATTTTCCTGGTGGCTTTTGCTATTGTTGATGACCTGGGGGCTATTTTGATCATTGCCTTGTTCTACAGTTCTCAGATTTACTGGCATATGCTGCTGATCGGTCTGGGACTGGTTATTTTCCTGTTTGTGTTGAATTACCTGAATATACAGACTATCAATTTATATGTGGTTACCGGATTTCTGATCTGGTATTTCTTCCTTAAATCGGGCATCCATCCGACAATTGCCGGTGTCCTGATCGCTTTTGCCATACCTTCCAAAAGGAAAATAAATGTGATGACATTCAGGCGAATAATTCAGCGAAACCTGGACCCTTTTTGTGTGGATTGTGAAGATGAATTCAGACTTAATCAGGCCCAAATGACTTCTATAGAGAGCATGGAGCAACACATGAAAAAAGTACGCAGCCCGGCGCAGACGCTGGAATATTCTCTGCATGGCTTTGTAACCTTTTTTGTAATGCCTTTGTTTGCCCTGGCCAACGCAGGAGTTGCAATACAGGGGGGAGCTATTGAAGATTTCTTCCGCCCGGTTAGTTTTAATATCGAAACCAGTCTGCTCTTTGGCAAAGTCATAGGCATTACCTTGTTCAGTTGGCTGGCTGTAAAATTTGGAATTTCCAAACTCCCTGCAACGGTTAAGTGGGTTCACATTGTCGGACTGGGATTACTGGGTGGCATGGGATTCACAATGTCATTATTTATTTCAAACCTGGCATTTA
>DASQZP010001053.1:0-2680 GCA_035638655.1 Bacteroidales bacterium | reverse complement strand
ACCGGACTACCTTTATCGAGCTACATGCCTCAAGTAACTCTTGCATTAAATTGGAACGCAATGTAGTCAGCCCCTCCATTATTTGCCAGGCGTGTGTAAAACTTGATTCCGAATCGACATGGGATAACATCTCAAGAATTGCTCTCTCAGGAGAAGATAATGTAACCGGTATCAATTCTCTTTTTATTTGCGTAAATCCTATATTCTTTTCTCCTAAAAATGTGGCAATATGAAGGATCATTTCAACATCCCAATCATATGACACAAACCATTTGGGTAAAATTAATTTTCGTGATACATACAAATGACATTGATTCAATTTTGATGGTATAAAGTGCCCGTGTCCCAATAACAATAAAGCCGTTATTCCCCCTATATGAACAGGAAGATTGAGGTGTTTTTGAAGAGGATACACACCACCCTCCCATGAAGGTTCTTCCCTAAATCGTACATAAGCACCTCTTCCGATAGACTTTATCCAGCCACTCTCTTTATATCCATTCAATAAATCGGCACCATAACCTAACTTGCTAAGATATGATGAAGTATAGACCGTTTTAGGTACCCATTTGGATAAGAGCCGGTCCAGTTTACTATTTTTATTTTTTATAGCCATAAGTTTAAGATAGTATTTATATATTGACTAATAATCAACTTATACATACTATTTTAAACTATCAATGCTTTTCTATTCAATCTTCAGTTTTAACTATTGGTTTAATATTTTCTTTGTTTATTGACTATAAGACAACTTATAGAGGATTTTCTAAACTCACATCAAAATGATGTTAGTTACAAAATTGTTGTATAAACAGAGAAAAATGTCACTCATCTGTCACACTGGTTATTTATTGCAGTTTTATGCATCTTATTACCAGAATCAACATTAAATCACATTATGAGCCAATACGATTACATAAAAGAAATTACACGTTATGCGCTGTTGAATGATCAGGAACAGCTAAAGGAAAAGGTACGTGGTTTAATTGATTACTCTAAAAAGATAAACAAACATAATTTTGCTTTAGAGCTTCAATATATATTAAAAGAAAATTGGCAAAAACAAGCTGTAAATAGTGGTTCTGCTTTTCAGAATAGAATTACAGAAGCTATACCTATTGAAGATGCCTCTCTTAAAGATCTTATTCTTGAAAAGTTAAGTTCTCAGTACTCTTTTGACGATTTAATCAGCGATTCTTCGGTTAGAAATGCCTTGAAATTATTTGTTAAGGAACAGCAAAACTTTGAATATCTAAAAAAATTTGAACTGCCTGTTTCAAATAAAATCTTTCTATATGGTCCATCAGGTTGTGGAAAAACTTTAGCAGCATATGTCCTTGCCGGAGAATTAGATCGACCCATGTATGTGGTTAATGTTGGAGCTATTGTCTCTTCTAAACTTGGGGAAACGAGTAAAAATCTTAGCAGATTATTCCAAAAAGCTGCCAGAAATGAATGTATTTTGTTTTTTGATGAATTTGATACCCTTGGAAAGCTTAGAGATTACAGTCAGGACCATGCAGAAATGAAACGGGTTGTAAACACATTTCTTCAATTATTTGATTATTTACCCCAGCACGTTGTCTTAATTGCCGCAACAAATCACGCTCATATGATTGATTCAGCATTAATTAGAAGATTTGATAGTAAGTTAGAATTGACTTTACCTAAGCCCAATCAGATTAAGGTACTAATTAAGAAGACGTTGAGTGCAGGTAAATTTTCATTAGATAATAAGACAAGTCTCCCAAAGATTATTAAAGCCGCAGATGGTCTATCCTATTATAGCATACAACGTACTTTAATCAATGCTATCAAAAGCAGTCTTTTTGATTTAGAGAAGAAAACCACGCATCTCAATCCTGAAATCAAAACTGCGTACTGGCTTGACCTCATTAAGGAAGAGAAGAAACAGCAAACAATTTCTTCTTAAACTTCTGCATCCAATTCAATTTCAGCAATTGCATCTAATTCATTTATTGCAGTAAGTTCATCGTATAAGCTATGTTCTCTTTTATCAGGAAGGGTATTTTCTTCAATACTGATAACTAAAGAATATGAGTGCGGTTGATTATAAAATCCTTTTTGTGCTATGCTGAGTAGCTTATGTAAATGGCTGTGTATACCAATTTTTACTTTATTATCTTCACTAATTATATCAGATTTACTTATTGAAAAACTAACTTTTTGGGTGTTGCTTAACATTTTAACACCAAAGTAATAATCCTCTGTCCATCCTTGTTTTAACTTTACTTCATCCAAGTTGCTTTCTGTAATTTGCGAAGCTGGAATATTCTTAAAAAATCCAAATGCAAAATGTATTGGACAATAGGATATATGGTTATCCGGCACCGGATTAAATTTAAAGCATAAGGTACTATTTACTTTCAATAATCCTTGAGATTTATACATCTCATTAAGATATGCTGGCAATGCTAATTCATATATTTCCATCATTCCTGGATCAACTGAACCCTCAATAATAAACGTGACTCTATGAGCATCTGAAAAGATAGCATCCGTATCATTTGGTTTTCCACGTCCAGTAATTGCATGACGTTTTCGCTTGGAAAATTCACGAAACTCCGGTCCAAGTACAATTTTTTCAGCGCTATTAATTATTAATGCCTTGATAGTTTGCATACTCGTTATTGAAGGATATTGCTTTAATAATCTCGCT